>LFSJ01000136.1 GCA_001512695.1 Tepidanaerobacter sp. DTU063
CTTATCAAAATAATGGAAGGATTTTCGATTTTTGTGTCGAAGTGTTATTTAAATAGCTCATCATTGATGAGGAGGAGCGCAGGTACTCAAATTAACGCCGCCCCTCAACATATATAATTGTTTCAAGGATAAAACTATATGTAATCAGGCCTTTTGCTTTTCACAAATATCCTAAAAAAGGAGGAGCCTTTTATGAAGGTAAAAGATTTAATCAAGGTACTTGACGATATTACAGGAGGGAGGGTTGTCAAAGACATAAGTGATATTTTTACGGGCAAAAATCCTTTTGTCGTAATTAAGTCTTCAAACATTCCCGGAAAATCAGTCATGGAAACCCCCGGCCTCGTCTACGGTGACCCGGAAGCTGAGGTTAAAAAAGTTGCCGTAACCATGACCTTAACCGAAGGCAATATCGAACTGGCAGGGGCCACAGGAGTCAATGCTATTATAGCCCATCACCCCATAGCCGATGCTGCTAATTCAGGTGGAGTAACCTTAAGTTATTATTTGAATCTATATAACATAGCAGTTTTTGAACTTCACGAAGCATTCCACGGTCTGCATCCCGGCATTTCCTACATTCACGGCCACAAACCCTTCAGAGTGGATATAAGGTACGGCGGCATCCCCGGAAACATCGTATATGTAGGCAAAGCTCTAGACGAGATTAAAACCCTTGGCGATATATTGGAACGACTCAACAAAATGATGGACATGGAAAAAGAGCAGAAAGTAATGGAAGTAGAAAGAACTCATTTTGATTGCTGCGATATGAAAGATTCGGCAACAGCACTTCAAGGCGAAATTCTCTTAGGAACGCCGGAAAGCCCGGTAAACACCATACTCCATATCTTCCCGCATACCGGATTTACGCCTGACCATCTCGTGAAAGTTAAGGAAGAACATCCTGAAATAGATACCGTTTTGGCGACCATTAGCCGGGTAAAGAAAGACAGCGATCTGGTTAAAAAGGCCGAGGAAATGGGGCTGAACTTCATTTGCGGCAATTCCCATGCACTGGAGATCTTTGAAAATGGACTACCTTTAGCATATGCTTTAAGACATTACCTGCCTGAAGATATAGAAATCGTCCTGTTTAGAGAGAGAATCTGCTCTATACCCTTGAAGGATTTTGGTTCGCCCAATATTAAAGAATACGCCAAATATATCACTGAAAACTATTTGATAAATAAGAAATAATTATAATCGGAGTGATTCTTTTGTGGGATTTGATTATCAAAAACGGCCGTATACTGACTATGGATTCTTCCAAAGAGCTGAATAAATCCTTACTGATTAAGGATGGGCTTATCGCTGATATCGTTGAAAACAGCATTGCCGAAAAGCTAGATGCTTGTAGAGTCGTAGATGCCGAAGGTCTTGTAGTTATGCCGGGCATTGTAGATTGCCATACACACTTGTGCGAATATGCCACCCAGGGAGTTCATCAAACTGTCGGCAAATCACAAAAAATGGCTGCAGTATCTAATTTTCTTGACTGCTTAAAAAGCGGCATTACTACATTAGGTGAGCATATTTTGGGGCACCCGGTTCTATCAACAACTATAGAGGAATTAAAGGAAACTGCCAGTCAAACGGCACTGACCGTAAAATTTGCCACCGGCACCTGCTGTGTGGGAACTGAACCCCTATCCTATACCTCTGCCATCAGACCGGGAAGCAGCTTAACGCAGGATGATTTTGACGATGCACATTACGCCGGCCTCGCTGCTGCCAGCGATTTTCCCGGGGAAAACATCTTCATTACTGCCACGGTAGCCAATTTGCCCGTTCACCTGGTGCCAAACGGCGGCAAGCGCATTTTTGACAGTGATGACATAAACAAAATCGTCAAAATATTTCATTCGCTGGGCAAAAAAATAGGCGCACACATAGAGGGTGCCGAAAATATCAAAATGTTCTTGGATGCCAATGGCGATGTGATACATCACGGTCACGGAGCAGAGCCCCAACAGTACCATGAAATAGCGGGAAAAAATGTCCCTCTTGTGGCAACGCCCCACGGTGGGACAAGCAGCCCTCCAAATTCTCCCGAGGAAATCTACCAGGCACTAAAGGCGGGAGTTACAGTAGCTATTAGTTCCGATTCCTACCTGCCGGTACATCCGGAAGCAGTAGGTATGGAAGGCATTGAATTGGTAGGTCCAAAAGACCTGTTCAAGGTCTGCAAACCAACCTTTGAGTATTTACATGAGCGGGGCGTATCCAAAGTTGACTGCTTAAAAATGATTACGACAAATGCGGCAAAAGTTATGGATTTGGACGCTGAAATCGGCGTGATTTCACGGCTGAAAAAGGCAGATATCATTCTCTGCAAAGGCATTCCCGTGTTTGACTTCACCGACACCGATTCCGTGGTCATGGTAATAAAAGACGGTGTTGTTGAAATTGATAAAAATTAGTTATATAACAATTGTTATATAACGAAGAAATTACAAGGGGGTGTTTGCTTTCAGCATAGTTTAAACTAATTATAACATTCACCATTAATCAAATTATCAGCTTAAAATTCAAAGGAGGTTTTGTTAATGGCTGTTAAGGAAAACGGTGTACCCACCGGAAAGCGTGAAATTACCACTATTGAATACGTAGGTATTGGTCTGATCGTCACCTCACTAATCCTATTATTTGTCAAACCTGAAGTCATAGGCGGTAGTTTTGATGCAATGCTGCAGAGTGCTGTATCACCTGTTGTCAATGTTTACCTTACGGGTACCCTGGGCACTGCTGTCATTTTAAGTGTTATGACCGGCAGAATCCTGGAAAGGCTTGGTTTTACCGATGCTTTGGTACGTATTTTTACTCCAATTGCGAGAATAATGAAAATAACTCCTCTTATCATTGTTCCAGCTATTTACAACATATTGGGTGACATAAATGCTGCAGGCAGGATCACCGGACCATCTCTCAAAAAAGCAGGCGCTACAAAAGATGAACAAAAAATCGCCATTGCAACTATGTTCCAATCACAGCAATCATTCTCAACTTTTATGCTTGGCTTAGTAGCCTTTGCCAATGGCGGAATATGGGCTTTCCCAATAGTAGTAATTGGTGTGCTCCTTCCCGTTATAATAGTTCCTTTCATCCTCAGCAAAACCATATATAGGGATGTCAAATATAAAGATATCGCCGATATGCCCAGATTCACTCCAGACACACCAATAATGCCCACGATTTTTAACGGTGCTCGTGAAGGTGCAGAGCTAATGTTCTTATTATTAATCCCAGCTGTAGTAGTTGTATATGCTATTATTGGTTTACTGACATATATTGGTGTTTGGCCTTCAATTCAAGCAGCAATGAGCTCTTTCTTAACTGCTATATCCATTGACCCAGAAACCGGTATGCAATCAATCTTAGTAGCACCGACGCTTGCCATGAATACATTAACCCAAACCATCGGCACGATGGAAACACGCTTTGCTATAGGTTCCTTCATCCTAGCATCATCTGGCTTGCCTCTGCAGATACCCTTTGCCCAAATTCCGGCTGTTTGGGCCCAGGCTTCTGACCTCTCAACAGGTGAAGCGATGCAGGCAGCCCTTGTCGGTTTGGTAATTCGTGTATTCAGCGCCTTTGCACTGGCCTGGATATTAACACCGATGGTGTAAATAAAATGGAAACAGCACTGTAGCAAAATTCGCTATAGTGCTGTTTTTTTATCCATATAAGATGTTAGCCCTCTTTTAAATTCAGATTCATTAAATTGCTAAACACCAAAGAATAATTGTTGATAAAAACATTACTCTATTCCCAGGACTACCAACACTCCACATCACTTTTTTAGGTTGATTAATATTATTAAAAGGTTACTAATACAATTAAAGAAATGCAGCCAAAACCTAGCAATTATAGTTTTGGCTGCCCTTTTGACTGTCTATTTCTATATTATATATATTGTCCAAATCTAAATGATATACACATACTTGTTAAAATAGGTTCTAATCTGATTAAGCGTCGCTAAAATTCTTAGCTCTAATCAATTTTACTAGTTTTATAACTGCAAATATTACCCATAATAG
>LFSJ01000122.1 GCA_001512695.1 Tepidanaerobacter sp. DTU063
CCTCCTCCGGAGAAGCCTCCACCGCCAAAGGGACCGAAAGGACCTCCCCTATAATACCTGCGCCCCCTTCCCCTTGTCTTGAGTGTAATTATTATGAAAATGATGATTATGATGGCGATGATTATATCTGTCAGTAAGTCATCATCTTCTTCAACGGCGTAGCTCTCAAGGCCGGAAAGCTCGCTCTCTTCCAGGTCAAGGCCGTATTCTTTGGCAACTTCTGCAGAAACGGCCATGAAGGCTTCTTTAATTCCCCGGGAATAATCCCCCGTTTCAAAGGTCGGCAATGCGAAATTGTCAAGGATGGCTCCGGCCTTGCCGTCAGTTATCGCGCCTTCCAAGCCGTACCCGACTTCGATCCTTATGCGTCCTCTTTGATTTGCAATGAGGCTCTCCTTATTTACCAAGATTAAGACACCGTTGTTCTTTTCCCTGTCCCCTATGCCCCAATTTCTAAACAAATTAAGGGCATATTCCTCTATTTCCATCCGTGAAAGATCATTGACCGTCACCACGACTACCTGGGCTTTTGTCCTGTCATCTATGGCCTTGGCTATTTTTTGCATTGCCTGTTCATCCTGGCTTTCTATCAGGTCGGCATAATCGAATAC
>LFSJ01000154.1 GCA_001512695.1 Tepidanaerobacter sp. DTU063
TTATGTTTACTGTTTGTTGTGGCTTTCCACTTAATCTTGCGTTTAGAGCGGATGTTATGCTTCTTCATCAACCTGTAAACGGTTCCCCTGCTGCAGCGAATGGATTCTCTAACTTCTGCCCAAATGGGGTCTAAACCATAAGTCGGATGCTTTTTATGCACTTTCTTAATCTGGCTTAAAATCCTGGTGTGCCTTTTAGCTCGTCTTGATGGCGGCCTGCCTAGCCAATCGTAATACCCACTCCGGGATACTTCCAAAACTTCGCACATTTTCGCCACAGACCACCCGGATGAGGCGTGGGCCTTGATAAATCTGAATTTATCACTGGCCTTAACTGGACCTATGGTTTTATGAAAATGGCTACGGACTTTTTTAGGATGTCAACTGTCTCCTTTGTGTTCGCCAATTGTCTCTTTAGTTTCTTGTTCTCGGTTTCTAATTCAGCGATCCTTTTATCCTTAGAACTTTCGGGTTTCGTGGCTTGCTGGACCCATCTTCTTATAGTTGGTTGGGATACGCCTAAGTCGCTTGCTACCGCTGATATAGTCCTCTCTTGTTCAACTACCATCTTGACCGCGTGGTCCTTAAACTCGTCATCGTACCGGACTGATCTATTACCCATAATTGACACCCTTTCGTGAACTAATTATACGATCACGACCTAGTGTCCGTCAAAGTGGGCATGGCTTAGATCAGCCACTATTGGTGGCTTTTCACCTATAACTGTTTCCACAAACTTTTGGCTGTGTTTGTTTCTAACCGAGATCCGATCAAAGTCTCTCAGTTCTTTTCTAAGTTTGTCTAGATGTTCTTCACTAATTTCGGCGATGGTGGAGTCAGCGGCATAGCTGATTTTGTTTCCATTGAACTCATCGAAATCAAGAAAATATATCGTGCGCCCCCTCTGAACTGGTCCCCAAATCTGATCGCTTCCCACTATTATCGAACAATATTCCGAAAGGATTGCGTTAATATCGTTTTCATCAACCCTAACACTTGATTTAAAGCATAAATTGCGAAACGAGTCAAATGCATACCCTATTACATGATTATAGACAATTTTAGCACGTATCCGTCTCGCCATACTACGGGGGATAAAGTCGCTTGGATCGACATTCAGTGGGTTTTTCCGTAACCCTAATGTAGTCAAAATGTTATGAATAAGGTTGTCCGGCTTATAAGAAGACGGTACATAGTCAATTATTTCCACATCTACTACTTGGGATTCTAAATAACGATATAATGCATAACTTTGTAAAACTCCACCATAGTTATTAGAATAGTGATAGGTTAGGATTCCTATCTTGTCCACCCTTAGCACCCCCAACTTTTGCATTTCTCACTCAATCGAACTGAGAAGTTCGTTCACTGCTGAGCGAAAATTAACTAATCAAAACTACTTCCAAAATGGCACATAGGGTAAAATCCCATAACCATCTTTTGACAAGGACCAGATATATAGGAGTATCATCCCACCTAACAAGATATATCCTCCCAACACAAATATGTGCTTTCTCCTTAGTGAATACATGATCTCTGGGATCAGTAAAATAATGTATACGTAGTAGTAATTAACGATTCTCATGGCGTTTGTGGCAATCGTTGCAAATAACATTAGCGAAACTCCCGTTGCCACGAGCAGATATAAGCCATCAGTTTCTTGCTCTCCATCAAGCTCTTTATGGAAAAACAAACACACCACCAGAATAAATAAGCTGAATAGAAACCATGTTTTTGCACCCGTTTCTACCAAAGAATAGCCTTCAAAAAATCTATTTATTACCATTGTCACTATCTGTCTCCTAAATACATACCAGACTAGGTTTAGGTTGAAAATCACTAAAAGGATAGGTATGGTTACTTTTAATTGAGCAATGAAATAAGCAGGGAGAAAAAATATGGCGGATTTATGAAAGGTTGAGGCAACTAGTATTGTCAAAGTAAATTTCCATAACTGCCTTTTTTTAATAAAATCATAGCTGATATACGTAATCGCTAGAGCTATTGCTTGCCTTAGGCCAGAAAAAATAAACGAATAAAAGCCAAAACAAATGTACAAAGCCAGACTTAAAAACGGCATTCTAGAATGTCTATAAATCATTCGTCCCAACGGTAACATGCTTATTATAGCAATTATAACTAGGAAGGTCTGTTCACGACTAGTCAGAATACCAATTAACTTCGTCAATGACTTATATCCTATTTCAAACCGGTGTAGTAGAAACTGATCAAGAGTGGCATCCCTAATGAAGTGGAAATTTCGTACATATCCTGGAACATCGACACCAACATGGATGCCTCTCAAACCTACCAATAATGTCATCTGCAACATCGCTATGCCAAAAACCAACCTCTTTACAGCTTTTTCGGACAACCCCATCTGTCTTAAGAAGCTGTACCCGAGTGAGTAAAAACCTATCATTAACAGATTAAATATATATATGTCCATTTTATATAGCCCTCGTGTTTTTCACCGTGTTAATTAGCCATTGTTCATACTTAGATGATTGAGTTTTAATAGAGTAATTGGTAAAGTCCCCTTTAACTTCGCTTCGCTGGCTATCACGCGCTTCTACTTTCAATACTTCATTAACCCAGACGCTTAGATCATCATCTAATGATAAGAATTCAATTTGTGAAGTTAGCGCTACTTCTTTAGGAACTGCATCTGATGCGACCACTCTCAAACCACAGCTCTGTGCTTCAATAGCAACCATTCCTAGACCTTCATTCTTTGATGGAAGCAACATTACGTCTGCCGCGTTTAACAAGGCCCAAATATCAGTCCGCACACCAAGAAATCTAATATGGTCTTCAAGACCTCCGTTCACCATCGATCTAAGCGAATTGTCCATACTGCCATCGCCAACTATTAGCAATACCGAGTTGGGTTTTATCAGGCGCAACTTGTCCATCAAGTTAATTGAAAATTGTTGGTTCTTTTCTTGCGAAAGCCTACCAACCTGAATTAAAACAAATTTATCTACTAGTTCTAATTTACTCCGGTATTCACATCTAGTTTGAGCGTCAAATTGAAATTTTTCCAAATCCAAGGCATTATACATAATTAAATCTCTTGAATTATCAGTACCCCAGTCTTTACCGAATAGCCACACACCTGCTTTCTGCCCGCAGGCGAAGCGATGAGTTGCAAACACATTATTCATAGCCCTTAATACCGAATTCCTAGCTTTACGAATGAATCCCATTTCGTCTTGACAGCCATGAGAATGACAAATTCGAACGGGTACCTGATGAACACTCGCTAATAACAAAGAAAGTCCGGAACTAAGGTTTTGATGCACATGAACAACATCGTAATTTCCTTTTCTGATCACAGAATTAATCTCCACTAGATTCTTGGCTAGCGATGTTCTCTTCGGGGTTACGTGAAATACATTAGAGCCCATTGCTTTAAAGCGCTCTTCAAGACCACCTTTTTCTGTTCCATGAACTACGAAATCAAACCTGATTTTGCTCCGGTTGATATTTGAATAATAGTTGTACAGCATGTTTTGAACGCCACCATCAAAACTTAAGGATGAAATAATGTGTAATACCTTTATCATTCTGCCACCTACCGTTACCTACTATGTTCAACCTCTTTTAATTCAGTAGACCATCAAGAACCCATTCTCGTTCCTACGCTTTGCTGAAATTCTCTAAAAAACCGTTGTCGTTTAGCGTCTAAGAACCGCTTTTCGTAAGAACGGCTTTGCATGAAATTGCGCCACGCTTGCTCTTCCATACAATCCTTAGTTAGTCCCTTCAACAATTCAGCTATTTCATCTGCGTTTGTCCTCGTATTGCTAAAAAGGTAATCGTCATCCAATAATTCCGGAATCCCTCCTGCTCGCGACCCAAAGCAGGGTAGACCTCGACTCATTGCCTCAATCAATGAGCGAGGTAAGCCTTCTGTTTTGCTGGGCTGTATATAAACATCAATACTATCAAGCCACTTGAAAACCTCCTGATGCGACATCTTTCCAAGAAACTTGACTTGCTCCGCAACACCGAATTTCTGCGCAACGGATCTCAAATAGCTTTGATCTCCATCACCTACAAGCTGATATTGAAAATTATGTAGGCCTTGCTCTTTAAGTCTAGCTAGTGCCTTAATAACATTCTGTTGACCCTTGTATTTGATATCCACAGCACCTATAGTTCCCACGATGATAGGCTCGCTTTTTGGCTTATTTTTTATCTTTGAAATTCTCGCTTCCAGTATTTTATCATCAGATTCTTCTAAAGCCACATCGGAGCAAGCGATCCACTTTCCTTTCGTTGGGTAACGTTCTTGTAGAAACTCGCTGGTAACATAAACAACATACTCCGCATCTTCAACTATTTTCTTCGTTCCATAATAAGCAAAGGGTGCCACCATTTTACCTTGCCAACTATGATGACGGAGAGAATCCCATGG
>LFSJ01000118.1 GCA_001512695.1 Tepidanaerobacter sp. DTU063
TTATTACAATTTTGGATGAAGAAAAGCTCAAAAAGTTTCTTGAAAGAAATGAAATAGCCGAAGGGAAGAAACTTTCGCCTTTACAAAAGCGTCTAATAGAGCAGGAACACCCTTGCCAGGATCTGGCGATAAGCAGAATTTGGATAAATGGAAAGCAGGTACTAGGCGGATACTCATCTAGCTACAGGATATGCATACCCTGGCTTGAGCAGGAAGAAGCGCTAAAGCCGGTGCGAAGAGCCTATTCGTTTATTCTAAAAGATAGCACTCCTTTTGCTTGCCAGCGATACTCTGTGCCGTATCCGGAAACGGACTCAAAATATCAAAAGCTGCTGCGCCTTTTGCGTTTGGAGAAAGTGAAAAGTATAAGGCTGTCCACCTTTCCTGTCAAGCGGCTTTACCCTCTGGATATCCGTTTTAAAATGTCGGCAGGTGAAAGGGAAAAGGAGATTCATTTCATTCATCCCGTAACGGGGACACAACACAAACTCTATTTGCAAAATGCCAGTTCAATAAAGGTGCCCCTTGGAGAAGCTTTAAAACGGGATCTATACATCATGCAGGCAATGTACGAAATAGAGCCTGCATTGCCTCAAAGCGATAGTCTACAGTTTGACAGCAGTTTTCAGTATACTGAAGAACCTGAGGTATTGGGCGATATATACAGCCCCAGTGCTGTGGCCTCAATCGGCATCATCGGCGGAGCAGACGGGCCAACCTCGATTTTCATCTCATCAAAGGAAAGTGGCAAAACCGTGCCCTGCGGTATGCACGGACTGCCGTTACATAGCTGCTATTCTGTACCAAGTTTTCAAAAGGAAAATGCCTCTCTCTTTCACCTTGAAGGTATAAATACTATACTTTATGACAGCGAAGAATTTAACTTACAATAGTGTGTTAGCGTGTAACAATAGTTTTAAACAGTTTTTTGATATATACGAGAACAGCTTTAAATGCAAAGAAATCAAGCATTTTAAAACAGTTGCCAAGGGTTTTCTTTTTAGTTTTGCTATTGAAAGTGCGCAATTGTTTAGTGCCTTTTGGGGATGCTTATCATCAAGAAGCTTTGATGTCACTGACTTGATTACTAATACTTCCGGTTCTTTATTAGGATTTTTATTTTTTATGATTTTAAAGCCAATCATCCCTAGAATATTAAACGAGGAATAACACTAGGGAAATTGATCAAATAAAATCCAAGTAGAAAAAATACCCGGATAAAAATACATGAAAGGTTGACATACTTTGAATGCAAAACAACTACTTGCTTGTTTACTAATAATATTAACAGTACTTCTTGCTGCCTGTGGCAGTACAGCTCTTAAAGAACCTGTTCAAACAACCGAAGCTGAGACCGGTTTAAAAGTTCATTTTCTTGATGTGGGACAAGCTGACTGTATCTTAATCCAAGCCCCTACAGGGGAAAACATGCTCATCGATGCAGGGAACAACGATGATGCAGATATGATAGTTACATACCTTAATGCCAAAGGCGTAAAGAAGATCGATGTTTTAGTCGGGACACATCCTCACGAAGACCATATAGGTAGTTTAGACACGGTCATAGATACATATGATATAGGAAAAGTATACATGCCCAGGGTGACCCACACCACAAAGACCTTTGAAGATGTTTTAATCGCAATTAAGAATAAAGGCTTAAAGATAGCAGCTGCAAAAGCTGGAGAGATTATCGACTTTTCACCTAACACAAGAGTAGAAATCCTGGCCCCAAACAGCCCGGAATACGATGACCTTAACAACTATTCGGCAGTAATAAAACTTACATACGGCAATACATCTTTTCTCTTTACGGGAGATGCAGAGGATATTTCAGAAAATGAAATGCTGGCCAGTGGCTATGACCTGAAAGCCGATGTTTTAAAGCTAGGCCACCATGGTTCTAGCACATCCAGTACCGAAGCATTTCTGGCTGCAGTCAAGCCCTCTTATGGGGTAATCAGTGTCGGCAAAGGAAATGACTACGGCCATCCCCATGAAGAAGTTTTAACTAGACTCGAACAGGCCGGTATCGAAATATACCGCACCGATGAATCGGGAACCGTGCTTTTTGCCACAGACGGAGACCATATCGTAATAAAAACTGAAAAAACAGGCCGGACTGCTAAAGATGTTACCGTTTATATTACAAAGACCGGCAAGAAGTATCATATGGGTGACTGCAATTTGCTGAAAGATAGCAGGGTGCCCATAAAACTTTCCGAGGCCAAAACAAGGGGCTATGAGCCCTGCAAAAGCTGTAAGCCGCCGCAATAAGGAGGAATTTTATGAACCTTATCATAGACCGCTTTGAAGGCGATTATGCTGTTGTTGAACTGCCCGATAGGACTTTTGTGAACATACCCAAAAAAGCCCTTCCCGAAGAAGCAAAAGAAGGGGATATAATTACAATTACCGTAAACAAAAGCGAGACGGAAAGACGGAAGGATAATATAAGAAAGCTGGCCGA
>LFSJ01000170.1 GCA_001512695.1 Tepidanaerobacter sp. DTU063
CTGTCTGTTCAGCAACCCCTAGGTAGTTTTGTTAGGTGATATAAATACAATATTAGTTAATATGCGTTTAGGGGAATGAGTCCAATCGGTTATAAACGAAGAATTGGCCTAGTTGCCTAATTCAAGTTCAAAGCAATGTCCGTGCTCCTGACTATGCAGGATTACGTTGCCAAATGCAACCTGAACCTAGATTTTGGATGCATTTGTTACCGAGTTCACTCGAGGTTAGAAGGAGAAATGCATCGTGCAGAAGGGGACAATTATTTATATAGGTGGTTTTGAACTTCCAGACAAAAATGCAGCCGCACTTAGGGTTCGTACAATAGCACAATTGTTAAGAAAGATTGGATTCGATGTGGTTTTAATTGGGATTCACAGGGCGAATCCATGTGAGGCAACAGAAGACATTCATTACTTAAGTAAAATTGATGGGTGTGAGAGTTGGAGCATACTATATCCAAGGAGCACAAGAGAATGGATAGAGTATACGACAAGTATTGAAGGGTTCTTGAAGGTTTTCTCCAACTACAGGAACATAAAAGGGGTTATATGCTATAACTATCAGGCGATTGCGTTTGACAGAATTAGGCGGTATTGCAGAAAACGAGGGGTCCCGGTAATCTCTGACTGTACTGAATGGTACGAAGCAGAAGGACCAAACATCATATATAAACTTTTAAAAGGCTTAGACACTAATTTGCGTATGCGAGTAGTTAATAGATATGTCGATGCTATGATCACTCCAACCACATACTTGGCGAATTACTATAACTATCCAAAGACGGCAGTGATTCCAACTCTTGTACCTCCGCATAACTACAAGGCACCTGAATATACAGAGAACAATCCAATTCGTCTAATATATGCAGGAATACCTTTCAGGTTGGAAAAAAAGCTAAAGAATAGAAAAGCAGCTAAAGATAGGCTAGATGTTGCCATAAAGTGGTTGTATCAAGCAAGCCTACGTGGGATTGATTTCAGATTTCATATATACGGTTTAACGAAGCAACAGTATTTGAAAGTCTTACCAGATGATACAAAAATGCTTAATGAAGTCGAAGATAAAATCATCTTCCACGGTTTGCACAGCAATTCGTATGTAATTGATGAAATAAGGCGTTGTGATTTTACATTGCTTTTTAGAGATGACAAACGCGTAACCAGGGTAGGCTTTCCTACTAAATTCACAGAAAGCATAATCTGTGGTGTTCCTGTAATAACAACACGGACAAGTGACTTAGATAAATACGTAATAGAAGGCCAGAACGGGTTTTTTGTAGATATAGACAATCCGGATGGTCAAAATGGTTTATCAAAGTTTTTTAGTATATTGGGTCTCAACAAAGAGCATCTCCGAAAGATGAAAGAGTTCTGTTACAACTCTAAAATTTTCGACATGTATAATTGGGAAAAAGAGATCGAGCGAATATTTAGTGATTAGGTGATTTCATGATACCGTATCTAACGATGGTGTCCTTTTGGGGATTTATCGGCGTAGTTTTTAGTCGTTCTCGGATTAAGTATAAAGATAAAAAGCTAGTCTATTGTATCCTAGCAGGAATATCATTGTTTCTCATAATGTCTTTTCGACACGTTTCGGTAGGAACCGATACATGGAGATATATGCATGAATATGAAAATGCAGACTTTTATTTTCATAGGCGTATCAGAGCATCAGAATTAGGTTTCTCATATTTAAACTATGCTATATGGAAAACCGGACTGGGTTTTCAGTCATATTTGGGCATAGTTAGCGCCATAATAGTGTTTACACTTTCACTATTGTACTATAGATATTCGGAACGACCCATGTTAAGCTACTACTTGCATGTAACTATAGGATTATTTTCGATGACATTGACAGGCTTAAGGCAATCGTTAGCAATATCGTTTACAATTCTAGGCTTTTTGTATTTAGTTAAAAATCGTAAATTGATGTTTTTTATGCTCGTGGTTTTAGCTAGTCTATTTCATAATACGGCCATAGTATTTTTGTTTGTTTACTTACTGAGAAACATACGGGTAGATGCAAAAAGAGGAATACTTATTTATTGTGCATGTTCATCGCTTATATTTTTCAGGGATTTATTAGGAGAACTTGTTTATAGGTTGAGTCCTGACAAATATGCAGGATATTTTGATTTAGCGCCATTGATCCACGTAAATCCACTGGTAATCGTTGTCGCAATGGCAATACCATTTGCGTGTTTTGTTTTTTGGCCATCATCCTTCTCTGATGAGGAAAATGCACGTTTGATGTCATTGTTGTTCTTGATGTCGTGCGCGAATTTTGTGATTTATTTCTTAGCGCTCGAGGTTAAACTGTTTGAAAGAGTTAGTCTTTACTTTAGCGTATATAATACTGTCTTGATTGCAAATGTAATCCCAGGAATCAAGGACAGAAAACTCCGAATAGTCGCCATGTTAGCATGTATTGTTTTGCCGATGGTTCAGTTTTTGTTAAGCGCACCGGATAGTAGTTTAGGAATCGGAAAATATAAGTTTTATTGGGGGTAGATGACTTTTGAAAAAAAGGATTTTGCTTATACATCATTCAGGATTGCTTGGAGGGGCAGGAGTAAGTCTATATCATACTTGGATTGCGTTAAAGGAAAAATTTGATGTTATGTGCTATATCCCGAGCTATCCCCCTGATTTATTAGATTTTTTAACAGAGAAAGGGTTGCGTCCAAAGACATTTCCCTTTCGTTTGGCAAGGTTGACATATTATAGCGGAGGCAATCACCCGCTAAGTCTGCGATTTTGGTATAATGCTGTACCCATTGTTTTCCAGATTGCTTTTTGGAAACGGGTTATTAATGCGGAAAGGCCCGATATAGTTCTAGTCAATTCTAAGGTTCTTTGTTGGATGAGTGTTGCCTTTAAAGGAGTGAAGAGCATTTGTTTTGTTAGGGAAACAATTCCTGGTTCTCCCAAGAATCTGATGAATCTAATTATGAAATCGCTCCTCGAACGCTTCGATGGAGTAGCATTTCTATCGGAATACGATCGTCAACAAACCGGTTTGCGGAGAGCTCGAGCAGTCGTTTCTCCTGATTTCTTGGATATTCAAGAGTATAGTGCAAAGACTACAAGACAAGAAGCATGTCGCAGCCTAGGCATAAGTTCAGATACTTTTAACGTGCTATATGTTGGCGGATTGAATAAACTAAAGGGAATAGAGGTTCTTTTAAGAGCAACACGGATCTTAAAAGAGGAAAACATCAGAGTTATTATAGCTGGATATAGTGGTGACGAAATCCAAGAAACACTCGCACATAATATTATAAAGGGGTTTCGAAATAGGCGGGTTAAGAGATTTGAAAAGCGAATAATAAGTTATATTGTAGAAAATGAACTCCAGGATAAGATATCTTTCGTGGGCATACAAAAGGATATGGCAAGAACATATTCTGCATGTGATGTATTGGTTTTTCCAATGATTAATCCTCATCAAGCTAGACCTGCGTTCGAAGTAGGAATTCAGAGGAAGCCGGTTATTATTACCGACTTCCCAAATATTATGGAGTATATTAAGAATGGCATAAATGGCCTAGTTTTTAAACCGAGTGATGCAAAATCGCTAGCTGAGGCCATCTTAATGCTAAAGAAAGACAAGGGTTTAATGAGCCAACTCGGAAATAACAATTATATGCATACTGTTCGATATCATACAAAACAGTATGCGATGAATAGTCTAGGAAATCTTATAAACATTGTATTGAACGAACCTCAATAATGTGCAACCATGAAGCAATGGATCAATGGGGGGTTATTTTATGTTTAAGGGGAAGACAATACTTATAACAGGCGGCACTGGCTCTTTTGGAAATGCAGTATTGAAAAGATTTCTAGATACAAGCATCGGAGA
>LFSJ01000137.1:0-149 GCA_001512695.1 Tepidanaerobacter sp. DTU063
GTCTTGGGCGACATATATATTCCCTACCTCATGTCCCGCATAGTGGATGTGGGGATAGAAAACCGTGACATTGACTATATTGTAAGGGTCGGCCTCATCATGGTCGGGGCTGCCCTGCTGGCCATGGCCTTCGGTGTAATAAGCGCCCA
>LFSJ01000137.1:265-8825 GCA_001512695.1 Tepidanaerobacter sp. DTU063
CATAAACCGGTCCCTGGCCAGGGTCTTTATGGTGGCGGTGCCCCTTACAGCAGCCACAATCGGTATCATCCTGCCCAAGGCAAGGCCCCTGTTTCAAAAACTCCAAGGCCGAGTTGACAGGGTCAATGCTATAATCCAGGAGAACCTAATAGGCATCAGGGTGGTAAAGTCCTTTAACAGGCAGTCCTACGAAGAAAGGCGCTTTAAGGAGAGAAATGACGACTTAAAGAATACTGCCCTTTCCGCCATTTCCCTGGTCATATCCGTCATGCCCATGCTAAATCTCATAGTCTACTCCACCATCATCGCGGTGCTCTGGTTTGGCGGCCGACAGGTGTCTGCCGGCACCATGGGCAGCGGCGAATTGATATCTTTCATAACGTACATTACCCAGGTCTTGATGTCCCTTTTGATGATGTCCTTTTTCTTCATGAACCTGCTCCGGGGTTCGGCATCGGCCGGCAGGATTTTAGAGGTGCTGAGCACCGAGTCCGAGATAAAGGAAGCCGAGACTCCCGTAAAGGAGTTAAAAGACGGTTCTGTGACATTTGAGCATGTCTGCTTTTCCTACCCGGGAAGCCCGGAAAAAACATTAAAGGACATCAATTTCCACATAAAGTCCGGCGAAACCATTGGAATCATCGGTTCCACGGGCTCTTCCAAGACTACCCTGGTCCAGCTCATACCCAGGCTCTACGATGTGACCGAGGGCAGCGTCAAGGTCGGGGGAGTGGACGTGAGGGAGTACGACGTTAAGGCGCTCCGGGACCAGGTGGCCTTTGTGCTGCAAAAGAACACGCTGTTTTCCGGCACCATCCGTGAAAACATGCAGTGGGGCAAGGAAGATGCCAGCGATGAGGAAATTATCAAGGTCTTAAAGCAGGCCCAGGCCTGGGAGTTCGTGTCAAAATACGAAGACGGCCTTGACCACTGGGTGGAACAGGGAGGAGACAACTTTTCGGGAGGCCAGAAGCAAAGGCTCACTATAGCAAGGGCCCTGCTGAAGTCGCCCAAGATCCTAATCCTTGACGACTCGACGAGTGCCGTCGACATGACTACCGATGCCAGGATCCAGCAGGTGTTTAAGACGGACTTAAAGGACATAACCACCATTATAATCGCACAGAGGATATCTTCCATTCAGCAGGCAGATAAGATCATCGTAATGCATGAGGGCAAAATAGAGTCAATGGGAGATCACGAGACCCTTATGGTCAAATCCCCCATCTACAGGGAAATTTACCAGTCCCAGCTAAAGGGGGTGGCCGTGTGATGAAATCCCAGAACAGCCTCAGACGCCTTCGGCCAAAAGACACGAAAAGCACCCTGCTCAGGCTCTTTGGCTATTTCAGATTCAATAAACTGCTGTTTTTCGGCGGCATATTCTTCATTATAGTCTCGGCAGCCTCACAGATAGCCGCAAATGCCATGCTTAGCCCCATCATCGATACGATCGTGATTGGCGACATCCCGCAAGTTGTCAGGTACCTGCTGATAATGGGAGCGATCGTACTTGGCATTTCCGGAAGCCAGTATTTGGGGAACCTCTTCATGGCGAGGCTGGCCCAGGAGACGGTCCACAAGATTCGGGAAGACATGTTTTCCCACATGCAAAAGCTGCCCGTTTCCTATTTTGACAAGCTGGCCCACGGGGATTTGATGTCCACCTTCACCAACGACGTGGATATGTTGAACCAGTCCCTGGAACAAAGCGTATCCCAGGCAATCGTCGCAGTCATAACCGTGGCAGGCTCTTTTGCCATGATGCTCGTATTAAGCCCGATACTCACATTGACAGTAATCCTGATGCTGGGGTTAATGTTTGCTGCGGTAAAATACGTAGGCCGAAAGTCGGCTAGCAACTTTCGCTTCCAGCAGGCTGCCCTGGCAGACATGAACGGCTATGTAGAGGAGATCATGTCGGGGCAAAAAGTCGTGAAGGTATTTAACTATGAGGAAAGGGCAATTGATAAATTCCTTGAGAAAAACGAACAGCTTCGCCGGGCCAGCACCCAGGCCTCTACTTACGGTGTGATGCTCATGCCCATCATGGGCAACCTGTCCTTCGTGCTGTACGCCCTGGCCTCCATGTTCGGCGCCTTTTTAGTGATGAAAAATTCAATGACCATAGGCAACATAGCGGCCTTTCTGCAATATACCAGGACCATATCCCGGCCCATTACCATGGTATCAAACCAGCTCAATATGCTCTTTGCAGCCCTGGCAGGGGCGGAGCGCATCTTTGACGTTCTGGATGAAGAAGCGGAAAGGGATGAAGGTGATGTCTGCCTTGTAAGGGACGGGAAAAATCCCCCCTACTGGAAGGTCCCCAAGGAAAACGGGGAATACGAAACGGTGCCCCTTAAAGGCTATATAACTTTAGACAATGTTAACTTCGGTTACGAGCCGGGGCAAAGGGTTCTCAGCAACATAAGCCTTTATGCAAAGCCGGGCCAGAAGATCGCCTTCGTAGGCTCAACCGGTGCCGGCAAGACCACCATCACCAATCTCATAAACAGGTTTTACGAGATAGATGAAGGCAGCATACTCTTTGACGGCATAGATATCAGGCGCATTAAGAAGCAGGATCTGAGAAGCACCATGAGCATCGTCCTTCAGGATGTTCACCTTTTCGAGGGGACAATCGCGGACAATATCAGGTACGGTAGGCTGGACGCCACGGATGAGGAAGTGGTGGAAGCGGCAAAGCTGGCCAATGCCCATTACTTTATCAAAAACCTCCCCAAGGGCTACGATACCATGCTGACGATGGACGGCCAAAACCTTTCCCAGGGTGAGCGCCAGCTCCTCTCCATTGCCAGGGCGGCAATTGCCAATCCCACCGTCCTCATCCTCGATGAGGCCACATCATCAATAGATACCAGGACGGAAAAACTCATCGCAGAAGGCATGGACAAACTGATGGAGGGCAGGACTACTTTCGTAATTGCCCACCGCCTGTCAACGGTCCGGGATGCCAACGCAATCATGGTATTGGAACAGGGGAGAATAATAGAGCGGGGAGACCATGAGGAACTGATGAGGCAGAAGGGCCGTTACTACGCCCTGAACACCGGTGCCCTTGAATTAGAATAAAGATAAAACGAGAGATTAGGCCCGTAAAGGGCCTTTTTGTCAAAAAGCGGCAAGCTTTTTATAGCCCAATTCTAATCCAGTTTTGCTGCTTGACAACTCCTGCCATTCAGATATAATTAAAGTGGTTGTAAGAATATTTATGATATTAAAACCCCGAAAACTGCCATTTTCTACATTTTCCCCGAAGAAAAGCCAACTCTCCCTTGATTCTCATTTGCTTTTTTATTTATAATAGAATTAATAAAAAAAGATTCCGGTGAAGAACCTGGCGGTCCCGGCGGTGGCGGCGGTTCATCAAAGCCGAAGGAAGAACCTGAAGAGCCAACACCTGTAAAGAAGACCTTTGAAGACATTGACGATTACCCCTGGGCAAAGGAAGCTATAGAAACACTGGCCACTTTAGGAATCATACAGGGAACTTCAGAAACAACCTTTGATCCCGGCAGCAATATCACAAGGGCAGACTTCATAACCCTATTAGTGAGAATGCTGAAAATGTTTGATATGGTTCCTGACGATGGCTCTGATTCAAACTTTGACGATGTACAGGAAGGCATGTACTATTATGAGCCCATTGGCATAGCCAAAAAGCTGGGCATAGTCCAGGGTATCGGAGCAAACAAGTTTAACCCATCAGGGCAAATTACAAGGGAAGACCTGATGGTAATGGTAGCCAGGGCACTGAAGATAGCAAACAAGATTACGACCACGGGAAGCTATGCTGACATCAGCAGATTTAACGATGCCTCAGAGGTTGCCGATTATGCCGTAGAAAGCATTGCAATCCTGGTCAAAGAAGGCATTATAGTCGGAAATCCCAACAATACCATTAACCCCAAGGGCAATGCCACAAGGGCCGAGACGGCCGTAATCCTCTACAGGGTGTATTTGAAATACTTTGCAGCTGAACAAGACAGTTGAGGACCATATGCAAAGCACCAACCCTTTTCGGTTGGTGCTTTGTTTTAAATCTTTTACACATTGATTAGCTTGTCATAAACGTCGGCCAAGCCTTCCATGATTATACTTACATTGCTTGCGTCGCCCATTACATGAATCGGCTTGCCCAGGGCTTTCAGTTCGTCAGCCAGTTCATTCACACTTTCCATTCCAGCCGCGAGGACAACGGTGTCGACTCCCTCTACGGTGTATTCTTTTCCGCCTTTTTCGTAAACTACTCTGTCATCTTCTATTGCCGTAACTTTAGCTTGGGTGAGCATTTCTACTCCCAATTTTCTCAGCCTTGAAAGCACATAGGGTTTTGGAACGATGGCCATGTTTTGACCGATTTCATCCAGCATTTCAAGAATAGTAATCTTTTTGCCGTACTCGACCAGGAACTCTGCGGTTTCACAGCCTATCATGTTACCGCCGATGATGACAACATTTTTACCCGCATGCCTCTTTCCTTCCAACAGGTCCACGGCCGTCATTACCATAGGCTTGTCAACGCCGGGGATAGCGGGGATGATGTGCTTTGCTCCTGTAGCAACAATTATCTCGTCAAAATCGCCGTTTTTGACAAAGTCTGCATCCACACAAACTTCCGTGATTATTTCAACTCCCAGCTTCTCGGCTTCATAAGCCTGGGTGGTTATTAGACTGCCGATTTCATACTTGTGTGGTGGTACTGTAGCTGAGTTTACCTGGCCGCCGAGTTTGCGGTTCTTTTCAACAAGGGTGACCTTATGACCCCGGCGGGCACACAGGATAGCGCTCTCCAAGCCTACAGGTCCGCCGCCAACTACCAGTATATTTTTCTTTTCTTCAGCAGGGGTGACTTTGAGCTCGTCTTCCTTGCCCACAAAGGGGTTGACGGTACATCTAAGGGATCCGGAAAATACCGCATCAATGCAGCGGACACAGCCTATGCAGCGGCGAATGCTTTCCGTATCACCGGCGCCGGCTTTTTTGCCCCATTCTGGGTCGGCTATACCAGCACGGTTGATGCCTACCATGTCACATCTGCCTTCGGCTATCAGCTGCTCGGCAAGCCGAGGTTCTGTGATTCTGCCGCTTGCCAAAATCGGCACGTCAACAGAGCGCTTGATTTTTTCGATGTTCTCCATGTTCATGGCATAACCGAAATAGGAAGGTGGAATCTCCCAATCCAGTTCCGAATAGGAGCCTGAGGAAATATCCAGGCCATCCAATCCGGCTTCCACCAATGCCTTGGCCACTACCCTGGTTTCTTCCAAGGTGCGTCCCCCGTTTTCCTCATGGGCGGCCAACCGGGCGATTACAGGATAGTCGCGGCCTAGTTCCCGCCTTACCAGCTGTATTATTTCAAGGGGCAGGCGCAGTCTTCCTTCTAAAGTCCCACCGTATTTGTCGGTGCGCTTGTTTGTACGGCCTGACAAGAAAGAAGCCAACAAGTATCCGTGGGTGCAGTGGATCTCTATACCGTCAAAGCCTGCTTTTTTGCAGCGGATAACCGCATCCACGTAATCCCGCTTTAATTGTTCGATGTCTTCCAAAGTAAGTTCTTCTACTTCGTTGTCAAGGTAATGGTCGGGCACTGCCGATGGAGCCACAGGCTTAAAACCGCCGTTGAATGCCTCAATGGTGGAACGGCCCAAGTGGCCCACCTGGACGATGATTTTCCCTCCGGCATCATGGACCCTATCTACAAGTTTTTTCCAGGCTGGGATAAAATCGTCGGACCATAGGCCGCAACCGTTCAGTGACCACAGCCCACGCTGCTGCACGACTGATTGTTCGACTATGATAAGTCCCGTTCCTCCAGCCGCCCGAGCAGCGTAATAGGCTGCCATCCTATCCGTGGGCTTGTGAACCAAGTGCTCGCCAAAGGCGGTACCCATGGGAGCTAGAAACAGCCTGTTTTTAACCTCCATTGTTCCAATTTTAATGGGCTTGAAAAGATTTGGGTAAACTGCCATTAAAAAATTCCTCCTTTTCATTCGTGATTTCTTTCACATATTTACTTAATTCGATATAATATAACTAAGTCTTTTGTGCAAGTTATGGTTTTTAAGCCCTTTTTCTTGTGATAATTGTACAAAATGCTTGCCCTGACAAGATTTTTTAGATACAGTATAAAAAAACTTAGGGGGTTACTCGCCATGATATTAAGCCAAATAATAAATGAGCTTTCCCTGCCAAAAGAGGCAATCCTTGTAGGAAAAGCGGTTTTGGACTTTGAACTAAACCAGGTCTGTCTTGCCATGAGCCTCGAAGATTTAACACCGATAGACCTAAAACATTGCCTCATGGTTTCCCCCATAGATTTATTTGACGCTGACCCGGCATTGGAGCATTTTGAAAGCCTGGCTAAAGACGGCAAAGTGGCTTCGCTGCTGTTAACGGGTCCTGATGAGAAGATTAAGGCAAGCGAGATTTATAAACTGTGCAAGCAGTACAATATAAGCCTATGCTGCTTAGGTGAAGACATATCCCCGGTCCTTGCCATAAACAAAATCATGGGCTTTTATAAAACGCACATGCGGAATATGGAGGAAATTATCCAAAACCATTATTTAGAGCTGATTCACCTGTCCACACTGGATTTGGGCATCCCGCGCATAATAAAAAAATCGGCCGAAATCCTGGGCAATCCCCTGGTAGTGACGGATGAAAGCTATGATCTTGTGGGCTATTCAAGTTCAGGGGAAGTTGATGACCCCATATGGAAGGCCATAGTGGAAAGCGGATACTGTCCCATTGATATCGTAAAGATTTTAAGATATGAAGGTTTTGAAAAGCAACTGGAAAGGGAGGCTTCACCCTTATTTCTAACCCAGGGCGAATTCTCAAAGTATATTCGGCGCTTAGTTACGGAAATACGAATCGGAGGACAGCTGAAGGGGTACATGGCCCTTTTGGAGTATGAAAAACCCATTACGCCAATGGACCAGGAAATACTAAAATTTGTTTCCGCCGTCATTGCCCTGGAGTTTGCCAAGTCCGATGCCATTGCTAAAGCTAGAGGGTACTTGGGTCAAGAGCTTTTAGCAGATTTAGTCAAGGGCAATATCAGCAGTGAGGCCAGCGCATGGAATCGGGTGAAATCCCTGGATTGGTCTTTAGGAGAATACTTCCAGGTGCTGCTGATTGCCAACAGGGAAAACCGATCTATCGGCGGTGAATATTACGACAGCGTGCAATCCATTGCGCTCCGATACATTCCTGCTTCAAAGATAAGCTTTTCGTCAAAATTCATAGTAATTCTCGCCACGAGCAACAGCAAAGACATGTTGACAAAGGCACTTCCGGTCCTTGAGAAATTTTGCCAGCAGCATTACCTATGTATAGGCATAGGACGGGCATATAAGACCTTGATGGAAATTCCACAGAGCTTCAATGAGGCTCAGAAGGCCTTGCTGCTGGCAGATAGCATAGAGAGACCCGGCATTGTGCATTATTACGATGACATAGCCGTATATGATTTGCTGGCAAAGGTCAAAAACAACTATCGGGTCCATCCGGGGCTGTACAGGCTTATTGAGTATGACAAAAATAACGGGACGGATTATGTCAAGACCCTTTCCGTATATCTTCGAAATTACAAAAACCTCAGCCAAACCGCTGAAGATTTATTCCTGCATCGCAATACCATCCTTTACCGCCTTAAAAAAATCGAAGAAATATTGCAGGCAAGCCTTGACAATCACAGCCTTTGCTTACAACTTGAACTTGGGATCCTATTGCTGGATCTAAAATGATCTCTCTTCTATTATGTGAATTTTAAGTGAGAGTTAAGTTTCAAGCAAGTGCCTGGTGAAATGATTGAAGTAATGAAACAGTATTGATATAATATTTTCACAAGATTTAAATTCAAAGTAGGGTGGTGTTTGTTTTGAGTGCTCTGAAAGAACAAGCCCATAAAATTATCGATCTTATTCCGGAAGACAAGATGAGCAAGGTGCTAATCATACTGAAAGAAATTAAAGATATTATTGATGACGAAATAGACGATTTTGATTTACAACTTGCAAAAGAAGCCCAGAAGGCTTTAGCAAATGGTGAATATGTCACTTTTGAGGAGGTTCTAGAGGAGGCAGGCATAAGTGAAAAAGACTTACAAAGTAATATTTGAGAAAAAAGCAGCAAAATTTTTCATAAGCCAACCTCCCGAGCAAAGGAAAAGACTTGCAAGAGCAATATATAACTTGCCTGACGGAGATGTTAAAAAAATAAAGGGATATAAAGATTTATTCAGGTTAAGAGTGGGAGATTATAGAGTAATATTTACTATAAATGATAAAGACTTAATTATCATTGTTTTAACTATAGGTAACAGGGGAGAGATATATAAAAAGTTGTAGAATTAACAAGTGTATAATTTATGAGAAAGTTGTTTCTGAAAAAAATATTGAAATATTGCATATATTGTTGTATAATAGTACAAAACTACCGTACAAACTCGATAAACAGAAGACAAGGGCGTCTTCTAAAGGGCGATGAGGCCACATCTTGGCATGGGTCAAGCTATGCCGGTGTGGCC
>LFSJ01000229.1 GCA_001512695.1 Tepidanaerobacter sp. DTU063
GGCAGCGGCCTTTGCCGTCTCTTCATCGTACACCACCTCCCGGGCGGGTCCCACGAGAATTTTGTCGAGTTTGTCGATGGAGCGCTGGTCCTCCAGGAGAAATTGCCTTATGGAATCCACTTCATCGTCGAAAAACTCCATCCTGTAAGGGTACTCGCTGCTCAGGGGATATATGTCAAGGATTCCTCCACGAACGGCAAACTGGCCCCGACCTTCGATCATTTCCACCCGCTCATAACCCATGGCGGACAGTTTCGATATAGTATCCCCCAGCGGCACCCTTTCACCAACCTGGAATTCCAAAGTGAATTTTTTCACAATTTCCGGTGCTACTATTTTCGATAGCAGTGCCTGGAGGGGTGCTACTACTACCATGGGCTTTTTAAGTAGCAAGCTCTCCATCACCTGAAGCCGCTGTGCCGTAAACTCCAAGCTCCTCGCTGCAGTCTCGTACGGCAAGACCGAACTTGCAGGGAAAACGGCCACTTCCCCGGGCCCTAGGAAAAATGATAGGTCTTCTGATAGCTTCTTAGCTTCCAGCGAGTCGGCGGTAACCACCAAAAGCTGCTGCGCCGCCTGCCTTTTCAGGGCAGCTATCAGGTATGCCCTTTGGGAATCTGACACTCCGTAGGCAAGTAAATTAGACTTTCCCCGCTTGATGTCTTCCAGTAATTTTCTGTACTCCAATATTTCTTCAGCAGTTTTTAATAGTTGGTCCATAAAAATACTCCCGCGAAATAATAATAATAATTTTCAGAAAATGCCAAAAAGCCCTCTATGATAGCAAGGGCTAACTGTTACATATTATAACCCAAATGATTTAGTATATCAACAAGAGTTACCACGCAATAATAACTAATAGCGATTTTTGAATCCGATGACCTTGTAGTTCCAAGCTGTGTGAATCAAAACGGCCGCTGCTATCCCGAGAAAGCTACTGCCCGTGCGGGAAATTACCAGCTGCGTTATGGCCCCGAATGCACCATGACTTACAATGCTTGCAATTCCCGCCCAATAAGCGCTACCACCCTCATTTGTCCATATATCGTATACAGCTTCGATAGCTCCAAAAGTTGCGTGTGATAGGAATATCCCACCTTCTAACAGGAGGGCAAAAGCCGTTTTAAACAGTTCCTCCAGGATTGGCGAAAGATAGATGATTACCATATCCCCTGCCAATTTTAAAGCCTTGCTGCTGATGTAGTAGGAAAGCAAAGCAGCTATACATCCCGATAGCAGTGAACGCACAATCAAAGTGCCAACAATCACGGATATAATATCATCTCCCCGGTATTTTTTCGTCCCTTATAGTGTTGTGCCTTTTCATAATAATATATAAGTCAATTGCATAAAATATATTCCGGCCTTTAAAGGACTTCTAAAGTCATGTTGCTTTAATGATTTTGTTAAAAAACACGGGTTTTTTTAGTGATATTTTGGCCTCATTTTGAAAAATGCAGATTTTACCTCTTTACTAAACAGGTGTTTTGTTGTAATATTGTGTTGCAGAACATTTGTTTGGTAGAGGTGAGGTAGGTGTCTTTTTGCCACTTGCACGTCCACTCGGAGTACAGCATGCTTGATGGTTTATGCCGCATACCCGAGCTCGTCAGCAAAGCCGCGGAGCTGGGCATGCCGGCCCTGGCCTTAACGGACCACGGCGGCTTGTGGGGAATCGTGCCCTTTTACAAGGAGTGCCTTAAAGCAGGAATAAAACCGATTTTGGGCTGTGAAGTATATGTGGTAGAAAATTTGCGAAAAAAAGAAGGCAAGGAAAAGCCCCATCACCTGGTGCTCCTGGCAGAAAGCCGGGAAGGCTACCAAAACTTGATTAAATTGGTGACCATCTCGCATCTGGAAGGTTTCTACTACCAGCCAAGGCTTGATAAAAAGCAGCTCGCCTGCTACAGCAGGGGCTTGATTGCCCTCAGCGGATGCATGAAAGGCGAGGTGGCCTCTTACATACTGAAAGATGATATTGCCAAAGCCCAAAAGGCCGTCCAGGACTATATCCAAATATTCGGAAAGGACAACTTCTACCTGGAACTGCAGGACCACGGCCTTGACGAGCAAAAAAAGATCAACTTCTGGCTGAAAAGCTTTGCCCGGGACTTTTCAGTCGGCCTTGTAGCCAGCAATGATGTCCACTACCTTGAACCGGGGGACAGCCGGGTCCATGAGGTGCTTTTATCGGTGCAGACCCTATCGGTAGTGGGAGAGGCTATCTCCATACCCGGGCAGCAGCACTATTTTAAGGGCGAAGGGGCCATGAAAGAGCTTTTCCCCGATGTACCCGAGGCCATAGAAAACACTGCCCTCATCGCCTCAAGGTGCAATGTAAAGCTGGATTTGGGCGGCCTTGCCCTGCCGGAAATTAAGGTGCCTGAAGGTTACGATGCTCACAGCTTTCTAGAACAACTTGCCTTCGAGGGGGCCGAAGAGCGCTACGGCAGTCCGCTGCCCTCCCGGGTCAGCCAAAGGCTCGCTTACGAACTTTCTGTAATAAAAAACACCGGCTATTCCGGATATTTTCTCATTGTAAAGGAGATAGTGGACTTTGTACAAAGGGAGAGAATTCCCCAGGGTGTAGGGCGGGGTTCCGCTGCCGGAAGCCTTGTGGCTTACTGTCTGGGTATTACCCATGCGGACCCCATCAAGTACAAGCTCATCTTCGAACGATTCTTAAATCCCGAAAGGGTAAGCCCTCCGGATATCGACATAGACCTTTGTCACAGGGGGCGGCGCGATGTGCTGGACTTTATCCGGGAGCGTTTCGGCCATGAGAACATCGCCCACGCAGGGGCCTTTTCCACCCTGCAAGCCCGGGCGGTGCTACGGGATACGGGCAGGGCCTTGAAACTCGACTACGACAAAGTAGACCGGATGTGCTCCCTCATCCCCTACTCGAAGATAAGCCTGGAGCAGGCGGTGGCTCAGAGCCCGCACCTTTCTGCGCTGATTCGCTGGGACGACGATGTAAGGAAAGCCTTTGAAACAGCCGCCCAGCTGCAGGGCCTTCCCCGCCACATGACCCAGCATTCGGCAGGGGTAGTCATAGCTGAAAAGCCTCTGACGGAATACGTACCCCTGCAGCGGGCTTCCGGTCAGGAAATTATAACTCAGGTAGACATGGACATATTGGAAGACCTGGGCCTCGTCAAAATCGACCTTTTGGGTTTGCGCTTCCTGACGGCAATAGGGGATACTCTCGACCTTGTTTATAAAAGGCAGGGACTTAAGCTTTCCCCGGAAGACATCCCCCTGGATGACCCTAATACCTATGAGGCACTGTGTCGTGGCGACACCGCCTCTACCTTTCAACTGGAAAGCTGCGGCATGAGGAACCTCTTGCAGAAAGTTCGACCCCAAAACATTGAAGACCTGTCGGCGGTGCTGGCCCTCTACCGGCCCGGTCCCCTCAGCAGCGGCATGACCGAAGAATTCATCGCCCGCCGCCACGGCAAAAAAGCAGTCAGCTTCCCCCATCCCTGCCTTGAGCCGGTGCTCTCCGACACCTACGGCGTCTTCGTATACCAGGAACAACTGATGCAGGCAGCCCGCGAGGTGGCAGGCTACAGCTTGGGGGAGGCGGATCTTCTCAGGCGCGCCATTGCAAAAAAAGACAGAAAGTCCATCGAAGAGCACAGGCCCAGATTTATCAAGCAGGCCATCCATCGGGGCATTGATGGGAGAATAGCCGAAAAGATATTTTCCATACTGGAGGCCTTTGGAGATTACGGCTTTAACAAGGCTCACAGCATATGCTATGCCGTGATGGCCTACAGGACCGTGTTTTTAAAGGAGCATTTTCCCCTGGAGTACTTTTCGGCGCTGCTTTCCCTTTACATGGACACCCCTTCCCGGCTGCAGCTTTACCTGGCCGAGGCCCGCCGCAAGGGGATCGAGCTGCTTCGGCCGGATATAAACCGAAGCGAGGTGGGATTTACGCCGGAGATGGGCTCGATACGGGCCGGCCTTGGCCTGGTCAAAAACCTGGGCCCTCGAGGTATCGAGCGCATTCTAAGGGCAAGGCGGGACAAACCCTTTGCCGACTTTTTTGACTTCTGCCAGCGACTCGACCGCAGGGCGGTGGGAACTCGAGCGTTGGAATCCTTAATCTTGGCAGGGGCTTTTGACAGCTTCGGCCTTTCACGGCCTGCCCTCCTGCTTTCAGTAAAGCCTGCCGCTAAACAAAGGCGGACCGCAGAGGGGCAGCTGAGCCTTTTTGCGGAAGAATCCCCCATTAAGGCGCTGGCCGAGGATGTGAAGTTGCCGGATTTTTCCCATGAACAAAAGGCCCACCAGGAACTCTGCTCCCTGGGCCACTACATAACCTCTCATCCCATGGAACTTAAAGAAGAATGGGTGAAAAAGCTTCGCACCCATACCGTTTTGGAGCTTTCCAGGATCTGCTGCAAAAAAAGGGTGCGCCTTGCGGGTGTCCTGCTGGACCCCCGCTACGGACGCACTCGGGATAAAAAACGCATGATGTTTGTCCAGTTAGAAGACCTGACGGGCAGTGTAGAACTGGTGGTATTTCCCCGGGAGCTCACATTCTACGGGCCCTATCTCGGTTCCGGAGCCCAGGTGCTGGTTGAAGGCGCGGTTGACCTTTCCGATGACGGCCACCGCACCGTAATCGTGGAAAAGGTCAGGCCCTTAACGGAGCCAAGCGATGGGCAGGAAGAAAAACCAGGGAGCCGTGAGGATTCCCATGACAAGGCCCAGGCCATGGGTCTCGGCAGCAGTTAGGTTAAGGCTCCTTCCCGCCCTCCGATGGTACAGGTAGATTAAAAGCCCCACCAAAAGTACCACAAGTACATGAACAAGCCCGCTTATAAAATTGGACCAAATAAAGTCCGTGTCTATATATTTGCTAAATGGAGGAGTTTTGAGGAACCATATCAGCGCCATTCCGCCCAGGACATTAGCAAAATAAGCAAAAACCGCCGCCTTAAAGGCATAACCAAAAACCACCCCTCTGTTTATTTCCCGCTGGGTGGTTTTTTCACTGCCAAAGGCCCTGAAGCAATATATTTTTAAGTTGTTAAATTTTTTATGCTTCTTTAAGTAAAGCCATACGATGATGGCATAGACTGCAAAATAGGGAGCCAGGAACAGCGGAATGTACTCAATGATAAAGGGATATACCCACAGGGGAAATATCAGATTGTAGAGCACTTGTTGGTTTTTTCGATGAAATGTTGTCACAGTGCATCCTCCGAAAATACGGTTTTTAGTGTGAAAGCTTCCGAAAGTGGATATTGCATCAAGAGTTGTTAAACTTAAATCATACTTTTTAAGTTCATATGTATATTTCGACAAAAAACGGTGATTCCCCTCCTCCGATAGTTCCCTGCCATAAAATTGACTTGACCATGTGAAACTTCTTAGACGATTCCGTAGCCCAAAAAACAAAAAGCTTATATAATTATGTTAAAACACATCAAAATGTCTTTCAACGGATTCAGCAATGGAAAGCCTTTTTTAAAAAGCTTCAAATGCAAAGACCTGCACAAACTTTTATAGAATGGGAGAAACAAAATGGATCCTTATGAACTCATCCTTTGGACAATTGTATCACTTAACGCCCTTGCTTTCACCTTGATGGGTATCGATAAATATAAATCCAGGCATAGTAGCTTTCGGATAAGCGAAAAAAGCTTTTTTATAATATCTGCCCTGGGAGGTTCTATCGGAGTGCTCATGGGCATGTACTTTTTCCGGCATAAAACCCGGCATCCAAGCTTTGTCTGGGGCATCCCCGCAATCCTGATTTTGCAGGTAGCGGCAATTTGCTATGTATTTAAATGATACTCTTTTTATTCCACCATATGTACATAGTCACCATATCTTTAGCGGCTCTTGTTGACCGAAGCGGAAAGGTCATTGGCCAAGCACTATTTTTGATATGGCCCAGGCAACACCTTCATTGTGGTATCCTCTCGGGGTTACCATCACGTGGGGCGGAAGGTCCGGCAGCCGGTCACGGTGCCTTACAAATACTGCGTGTTTGGCAAATGCCAGCATTGACAGATCGTTTTCTCCATCGCCGACCGCCAAAATCTCTTCGGGCAAAATGCCCATCTCCCGGCAAAGGACTTCAAGGCCGCGGCCTTTGTCGCAGGTGCTGCTGTTTATTTCGCACAGGTACGGATATGAACGGGTATACTGCAGGTGGGAAAGCTGCTTCGGCCACATCCGCAAGATCTCAAGGGCTTTCTCGCTGCCCCCTGTGACCAGCATGACCTTGGCTACATCTTCACGAGGAAGTTCATCCGGGGTGTCAACAATCCTGCAGTTATCCATATCGAAGGCTTTAAGCCTGTCAATGAGGAAATCCATGTCTAGCGGCAGATTGCAGTGAAGGTGTATTTGGTCGGGCTGAAATATTGTGGTGGCAACACCGGGAATTTTTGTGGTATATTTTATAACCCCGTCGGCCTCGTCGGGACTTAAAAAATCCCTCCAAATTATTCTCTCTCCCAGGTATACTATGGCCCCGTTGTTTACAATCAAAGGGGTATTGTCTGTATCCAGACCCACGTCTTGTATAACCTTTCTTGTGCCACCGCGATGCCTTCCGGTTACCAGCGCAACTTTTATGCCCCTTGATACGACTTCCCTTATGGCCTTTTCATTGGCAGGAGAAACGTTACTATCGCTGTCTACGATTGTGCCATCAATATCGAGGGCGATTAATTTTATCACCATCTAAAGCTCACCTCATATACTAACGATGTATATAGTTTGGATGTAGAAAGATTCTCAGCTGAAGATGACAGCAGCTCTCCTTAGAGCAAGACCTGTTATTCTAAAGCTTGTTTCCGCACTCCGCAGGGTTTCACGGGCAATTCGGCATCCTGCCGAGTGCCCGTCAGCGTGCCTCCTGCACGCTGCCCCTGCTCCGCTTGAACCAAGCTTAAGAATAACGACGGTCTTGCTTAAAAGGAATCGCTTGCTGTCATCTTCAGCTGTTCGATTAATAAATAAGAACCCCGCCTGACAATGCAATCAAAGGTTGCCGTCGGGGCTCTGGATCCT
>LFSJ01000201.1:0-11057 GCA_001512695.1 Tepidanaerobacter sp. DTU063
ACTACCGCCCCTATCTTTTCTGCTCCGTAGTGAAAACCCAGGCCCCCTGTAAAAAGCCCGTAACCGTAGGCGATTTGGACAACGGAATCCTGATGGCCACCGGCCATTGCGAGGCACCTGGCCATGAGCTCTGCCCAATTGGCAATATCCCTGCGGGTATAACCTACCACCGTAGGCTTCCCCGTGGTGCCTGAAGAGGCATGAATCCTGATAATTTCTTGTAGAGGCGTCGCAAACATATTGTAGGGATAGTTGTCTCTCAAATCCTGTTTCGTTGTAAAAGGCAGCAGCTTCAGGTCATCTAAGCTATTGATGTCTTCAGGAATAATACCTCTTTCCTGCATCTTCTGCCTGTAACTTGGTACATTGTGGTACACCCTGTCGATGGTTTCTTTGAGCTTTTCAAGTTGATAAGAACGCAGCTCGTGTCTGTCCATACATTCTCGTATTTTATTCCAGTGCATCGTCTGGCCCCCTTCTTTACAAGTTCTACAATTTTGGATATTAATCAGATTATACAAATATGAGAATAAAAATGCAACTAGTATTATTCTTCAAAAATACTCATAGCCTGAGTTTCACGGGCACGGGAGCCGTAGTTTTCCAGTTTGAATGTGGTCTATTGTAGGCATAAAAATACCTCCAAGCAGATAATCTAATTAGACTACCTCCAGGAGGCATCATTCAACAGGCTATCTAGAAAGCTTATTCAAATTGAACGGCTGCGCCTACAGTTCCTGGCCCGGTGTGAACGCCAATCACCGGTCCTACCTGGGTAAATATGCTTGTTTGAAGCTGAAAGGCGTTTTCCAAGGCTTCTTTCAGGTACAGCCCCGCTTGATGTGCCGCACCATGGGCTACAGCCAGGCGGATATGCTTTCTTCCCTTGGCCAGCTCCTTAAAAGCTTGCACTATGCCGTTCAAAGCCCGCTCCTGGCTGCGAGCTTTTTTGTAGGTGTGGTAAATGCCGTCATCCCCTACCCTAACAACCGGCTTGATATTCAAAAGTGAGCCAACAATACCCTGAACTTTCCCTATCCTGCCACCCTTTTGCAGGTACTCCAAGGTATTTAAGGTAAAGAGGGTTTCTATGTTCTTCCTCACTTTTGAAAGACCTTCGACAATTTGTAAAGCACTTAAACCCTCACTGATGTTTCTTGCAGCCTCCATTACCATGAGCGCTATACCCAGGCTGATGGTCTTTGAATCAACGATGTGAATGTTCCCCTTCAAACCTTGTTTGGCTATATTGGCTGCATTTACGGTTCCGCTCAATCCGGAAGATATGTGTATTGATATGATTTCATCGTGGTTTTCAAGCAGCTTGCTGTACAGTTGAGTGAAATCTTCCGGGGACGGCTGTGAAGTAGCCGGAAGCTGGCTTTCACTCTCCAATCTCTGATAAAATTCTTCACTTGTAATTTCATAGTCAAAATATTCCTCATCCTTGAATCTCACTTTAAGGGGAACTACATGGATGTTATACTCTCTTTTGATTTCATCCGTAAGGTCGGCAGTACTGTCAGTTACCAAGGCAATCCTTTTCATTTAAAACCTCCATTTACACTTGTTTACAGCCCTTTTGTTTATGTTACTATTCGATAAAAAATTACAAATTCCTTTATATTTTTTAATTACTTTATTTTAATAAACAACTTAAAGTCTATATACTCTACTATGACACTTTCATTTTCTTCTCTCCCATTTATATGGTTGAACACATACAAAACTTTTATGTTTTCATTTTCGTCTGTGTAGAGCATTTCATTTACATCCAGTTCCTCTCTACCTTTATTCTTATCAATGATTTCTCTGGCGATGTCTGCCACATTCTTCTCGTAGACCGTCTCCGCCTTACTTGATATTTTAAGATAATGTTCTCTTTCACGGTAGGATATGTCTAGTTCCCCTTCATCCGTATCCTTGCCGTTCCTATAGGGGTAAATATCATAGAAAAAGTCGTAATCATTAATGTCGATTAATACCTGTCCTTTCCCAATATGCAAGCCAAAATATTTATAATCTCCATGCATGTAAGGTTCAAAGCCCAAAACTTTAGGCGTGTCTTCTAATTGAAAATCTACAGGTAATAATCCCAGTTCACTCAGTTCGTGATTTTTTTCAAAATAATAAAGGATGGATGTCAATGTCTCCTTTTCATCTGAGGATAAGGCATTTGATGGTATGATACTGCCATCTTGGGCTAGCATCTGGTTTTCCTTTAATATTTTCTCAAACCTTGCCCTTTGACTGTACTTCGAAACTGAGTAGCTGCTCCAGGGGCCAATAACCGACAAGGTCATGATTAATGCAAGGGACACCGACAATGCGATATTGGTAATATTTTTTGAAATTATGTAGTATATCATGCACCCGGAAACCCATAAACCGGCCACCAAAACAAAGTACCTGTTTTCAGTTATGCCGTACGCGTTGATTCTTATTCCCAGGGAAATAAACATCATGATTAAGGGGATGATAATGAATTTCGGGAAAAGGGATATAAAATGTTTTACAAGGTTGTCCTTGCTCCGTAGGGGATAAATAAAAAATAGGACAACTGTACTTATAATGGAGTACCACAAAACAAGATTTGCAACAATTCCCCCTGGCCATTCCCCGGAAAGCAGTATTTTTACAAAAAATGCGTAAAGCACCGCAGTATAAATGATTAAAATTGGCATCACTATGTAAAGCAAAAGGACTCTAAGGACTTTTGAATAGTTCTCTACATATAAGCTGTCCTGCTGTCCCGGAATCTCCGCCAGAAAATATGCGGGCGCAAAGGCACATGCAACAATAAGCCAAATATCATAATACAAGCTTCCATCAATGTTGACTCCGAAAAGTGTATCAATGGTATATATGATAGCCGCAAGACCTAAGAAAAGCACGATTGAATATAAGTACGTGATGAAAAACCTTGTAAAAAGTGTAATAACATAAAGCTCATAGCTTCCCTTTTTACGAAAATAAGGAATAAAAGTGAAGAGCAGATACAGAGAAAGGCTCAATGCAGTATATCTTGTAACAGAGACTGTGTTTAATTCATCTAACAAGAGAAAAAAGTATATAAAGAGGCCTATAATGGCACTCGCATAGATTGCAATCGTTGTTTTGATTGCCACAGGGTGCTTTCTCTCCAAAAATGTCCTGATACATAAGAACACCACAGCTCCAAGGGCCAAGATCATTGCAATTCTCGTTAGAAAATCGAAGGTTGCTTTGTTATAAGCTATATGGTTCATGTATATCAATATTAAAGTGGTGGCACAGTAGAAAAATATGGCTTCAGGAAAGCGCTTCATGCTTTGGACAACTTTCAACACTATGTTTTTACAAAGCAGCTGAGCTTTTGTTATCATTTTTTACCTCCATATTATAATCTTCCTACATCTATTCGAAATCCAATACAGTTTTTCCTTCCTATTATTTTAATAAATTTAAATTCAGGCAAAAACCCCGAAAGCTTGACACATTGTGGGCAAAAGTTTACTATTTATAATAAGCATTATATTAGTGAGGGATGGATTAATATGGGCGTAACATATCCAACAAGGGCAGAGGCTTTTGAGCTGCTAAAAAAATATAACAGCAATGAGAGTCTGATTCGCCATGCATTGGCTGTTGAAGCAGTAATGCGTCACTTCGCTGAGCTTTTTGGCGAACCGGATGTGGAAAAATGGGCAATAATAGGTCTTGTTCATGACCTGGATTACGAAATGTATCCAGACCAACACTGCCAAAAAGTTCGGGAAATTTTAATGGATGAGGGCTGGCCGGAAGACTACATAAGGGCGATACAGAGCCACGGCTGGGGAATTTGTTCCGATGTTGAGCCCGTTGAAAAAATGGAAAAGGTATTATACACCATTGATGAGTTGACGGGCCTTATTGCGGCAACTGCTTTACTTCGCCCCAGCAAAAGCATATTGGACCTTAAAGCTAAGTCTGTTAAGAAAAAGTGGAACCAAAAGAGCTTTGCCGCAGGAGTCAACAGGGAAATCATCGAAAAGGGTTTAGAGCTCTTGGGAATGGAGCGAGATTTTATAATTGAAGAAACCATAAAGGGAATGCAAAAGGTTGCCGAAGAAATCGGCTTAAAGGGAAATTTATAATTGAGTATTAACACATGATAAACAACAAAAAGAGGCTTTTTAAGGATATTAAAGCCTCTATATTTATTTATACAATACTGTTCATGTTTTCCTCGATAATTGCGGCAGTTTGCCGGCATAGTTTGTGCCCAGCACCCCTAAGATGATCATCAGCGAACCAATAATGTGGTAGGCAAAGAGCTGTTCTTTAAGAAAATATACCCCGGCAAAAATAGTGACCACGGTTCTTAGATTGCCAAAGACACTTACCTTTGCAGCCTCTATCCTTTTGAGTATATAATTGTTCAAAAGGGATGTAACTAATGATGACAAAATTCCAAGATATAGGATGGAAACCACAAATTCAAGGTTTTGTAGGGGAGTTAAGAATTGATCAAGGCTCCCCCTTGCCATGTGCCCTATTATTGCAGCGGCATTAAAAAATACAAATCCAAGTAATGTCATCATAAAGCTAATTTCAGTTATTGAAAACTGCCGTGTCGTTATACGGGTAAGTATGTGATAACCAGCAGAAGCCAAAGCAGAAATCAGTAATAGGGTAATACCTAGCACTTCCGATAAATCCAAACCTGCTCCTTTCATAACAAAGATGTAAACCACCCCTGCAACTGACATTAAAATCGCAATCTTCTGATAGTTGTTGGTCCTTTCCTTTAAAAAAATAGCGGCTAAAATCATCGTAAAAATCGGTGTAACCGATTGTATAATCCCTCCTTCAGAGGAAGTTGCGAAAACTAGGCCAACGGTTTGGAAAAAGAAAAATGCTATAGGATAAAGCAGCCCTAATGAGCATAATTGAAGCAGGTTCTTGCCGGCGTAATTAAGATGTATTTTTTTCAACATAATGGGCACCATCAGCGCTAATAGAGAGGCAGAAAATCGAAAGGCAAGGACATCTAAGGGACTTGCAAACTTTAGTGCAGTCTTTACGAATAAAAATGATAGGCCTGTTATCAAAGTGTGCAGCAGGGCAAAAAAGTAAGCAAGCTTTAAATCGCCATTGCTCACGGAAGGCACCTCCTAATTTATATTCCCCTCATACAGCTGCATAAAATATCTTTTTCAAAAACTAGACCTCACCATTCCCTTTTAAAATATACTTGTAAACTGCATGGCTTACTCCCGATTCATCATTGGATACAGTAATGTAGTCGGCAATCTCTTTTAGCTCTTCCTCGGCATTGCCCATGGCAATTGAAAGGCCGGCAACTTCTAACATACTCATATCATTGTGATTATCGCCAAAGGCAACCGTATACCTGAGGTCTATATCAAGATGCTTAGCCAAAAACTCAAGGCCATCCCCCTTTGATACGCCTTTAGTCATTATATCAATAAGATCACTTTCGGACTTTACGATAGTCAACCTGCCATCCTTCTTTACATGTTCCTCTAACTTTTCAAAGACTTGATATTCATTACTTCTCACCAATATCTTAATAATGCTCTGCTGCGAAATATCCAAGCTTTTCATTCTATAGAGGGGAACGCGCAGCTCCTGGCTTACGCTGTCGTTATAGGCTTGAATGGCCTTTATCCGTTCGGAATTATCGCTGTAATAAATGGCATCAGATGTGTACACTAAAAAATCTAGTTGTTTTTGTTTGCAGTAGTTTATAACTTTTAGTGCCACATCAGAATCAACTTCCTTCATGCGCAAAGTGGTGCCGTTTCGAACATCCCTAATCAAAGCACCATTACACGCTATGATGGGAGTGGTAATCCCCAGCTCATATACATATTTGCTGGAATTTGAAGGATGCCTTCCCGTAGCTATTGTTACTAATATACCCATGTTTTTCAATAAATCTATTGCTTTTCGATCTTTATCAGTTATTTCTTTGTTAGAATCTAGCAAAGTTCCGTCTAAATCCAATACAATCAATTTATATCCATTCACTTCTTTATGCTCCACCCTATAGATAATTTCAAGCTTATTATACCATAAATACGAAAAAATGCGGTCAGAAAAAGCACCAACCGTTCTTGGGTTGGTGCTTTGGTTTGTCGCAGGGTATTTTAATAATTTGAACTTCTCAAGTTGCCATCACCATCCAGCCAAAACTTTGCATTCTCTTCATCCCTGCTAAAGCGGTAAGATTGACCTCCTATAACTACCACAGAATTTACATGTGCGTATCCAATTTTAACCACAGCATCGTGTTCTGCCACGACTCTCGTTGGGGAGCCTCCTATTGAGCCGAGTTCTCCGATGAAGACATCGCTGCCGGCGATTACTTCACCACCTCGAACTACAGCTTTGATGTTCACTTTTCGTCCTGCCTGGATCTTAGAGATATAGCAGCCGGATCCTACAACATCTATATCACCTGTGGCAAAAACTACAGAATTTTGTATGCTCGATGCCACTATATTACTGTCTGTAGCAGGGTAAAAGGCTAAGTTCTGCACTAAGGTCCTTGCCTGCTCTTCAAGTTTTTCAAATTTAGCTAAATCGTATATTGCCAGAGAAAAGTTAATCAGGTCCTTTTTAACCCTGTATATAAACTCCTGCATCCCTTCAAAAGGCATTTCATGAAACGTGGTTTCTGTATTCAGGCATCCGTTTTTAATATATGCATAAGAATCTGTCTCTTTATTTTCAATAAGGCTTTCTTCGACATCAATAAATGAATCCAAGTAATTGTAATTTACCCCTTCCTTCATTTCGCAATCTCCGCCTTTCAGATGTTGTCAATGAGAACTAGACCTGAGGACTCAATGTGAAAGTCTTATCGGTTCAGGATAGCTTGCTGTTTCGTAATAGGCTCGATAAAGCATGAAGATTTCACTATGTTCTGAAGAGATTGTTGATAGGCAAGAAAAATGGCAGCCAACAGCTGCCATAATAATATAGTAATTAATTATGAACTCACATAATTAATATATCATTCATTTTTATTATTGTGGCAGCCTGGCAATCATACCTCATTTGGCTTCAGACCCATAGCTTTGCGTCCCATTTTTTCAAATGGTTTGCCCTTATCACAAATATTTGCTTGTCTCACATTTTACAATACTATTATACTATAAAATAGGACTTTTGTCATGCCTTCCTGTGAAAAAAGTTTTATTTTAATATGACTTCTTTAAATACTCTTAAAAAATTTTCCCCGTAAATAAGGCGGATTTCATCATCGCCATATCCTCTATTAATCAATTCTTCCGTGAGTTGGTATATGTTTTTATGACCCTCTATTACATCGTAAAGCCCTTTTGATTTTGGGTTCTTTCTGGGATTTGGGAGCTCAAAAATTTTATCGCAAAAGTCTAAACCAAGACCTATGTGATGGATGCCTGCCACATCCCGCAAGTGGTCCACGTGATCCACTAATGCTTTGACATCGGCATTTCTTTCTGCAACCAAAGTGCTTACGGCATTTATGCCGATGACACCGCCGGTTTTGGCCAGGGCTCTTATCTGCTCATCCGTGAGATTCCTCATTATGCCATTTAAAGCCCTGCAGTTAGAGTGTGAGGCAATAATTGGTTGTGTCGATATTTCAATAACATCCCAAAAGCCCGCATCATTTAGATGGCTCACATCTATTAACATTCCCAAGCGCTCTGCCTCTTTTACTACTTGCCTGCCAAAATCGGAAAGACCATTTTTGCTATCTTGGAACTTGCTATAACTGCAGCCATCTGCGGCATAGTTGCGTCGCGACCAGGTTAGACCTACTATCCTCACTCCGAGCTCATAAAAAATCCTAAGCAAGTTGATATCATCAAGCAGCGGCTCTACGCCTTCAAAGGACAGCAAGATCCCAATTTTGCCTTGTGCCAAAGTTTCTTCCAGGTCGCGCAAGTTTTTTACTAAGGCAAAGTTTTCTTCGGCCTCGTCTAACTCCGAGTAAAAAGCGCTAATCTGGTCCAGGGCCTTTCTCAGGGCCAGTTCCGGCAGAAAATCTTTGTCAATAAATATCGAGGAGACGATGATATTTATACCGCCCTCTTTAAACTCCGGAAGGTATTCCCTCTCTATAACCCTCTTGTATCCTTTGCTCCTATTTATTTCAATATCATATAGTAAATCAAGGTGAGCATCGACGATGGTGAAATTTTCATGTATATTTTTTATACGCATTTTGAACCTCCTCCTTTTCAACTTGCTTAAATCGTCATTTGAGACTAAGCTTATCCCATGGCCATTAGAATTTATTACCACAAAGAATACGAAAATCTGCAGTAATTTTGCTTATCCTCATATTATTCACCTTTTGCATTTTTTCCTTGTCAACATTCCAGGTCAGCGGAGTCATATTTAATAGGTGATATAAGCTTGTTTCATCCAGCTCTACTTCATACGAAAGCCTTTGATTTTCTATTAAATGAAAGTTCTCTGTGAATAACTTTATGACTTTCTCGTTCGAATAAGCCTCTTTGTCAGTTCTATCAAAAAAGATATTGCGCAATTGAATTAGATAACCGCTTTCCGGCACAACCTTGATGAGGATTCCTGTGTCCTTTAAAACACGGTCAAATTCCGTATAACTGGCGGGTGAGAGGACATTGAGTATTACGTCGAACTGTTTGTCTTTAAAAGGCAATTTGGCCAAATCTGCCACACACCAAATAATCTCTATATTGTCTCTAGCGGCAATGCGAATCCCTTCCTTGGAAATATCGATGCCAACTGCTTGCAGCTTTGCCCTTGATTTATTTCTTGTCATAGACAAAATCCTAGATAAATGTGAACCTTCTCCGCAACCGGCATCTAAAACAAAAGCACTTGATGAGGGATTAGGCGATATTTGTCGTAGAACAAGGCTGCTTATTTGTTCCAGCATAGGGTCGAAAAAGCCGCTTTTTGATATGATATTTCTAGATTCCAGCATATCCTTATCATATTTGCTTTTGTTGGCTTTTAGCAACAAGTTCACGTATCCTTGCCTAGATAAATCAAAACTGTGCCTGTTAATACAAACCAAGCTTTGAGAATCGGCAATGTTCATTTCATTTCCGCACACCGGACATTTAAATAAATGGCAGTTATCTGAAAACATTGTTTTGGCAATATCAATTTTCTTCATTTTTTTCTTCCACCTGATAATATAATTTAATTTGTCGGCTCTTATAGCTTATTTTACCATAATAAAGGGATGAACAAATGGNNGTGAATTTTTTGTACCCGTCCCCAATTATTCACCAGTCCCCAATTATTCAAAAAGAACAGTTCTGCCCGGCACGGTAATAACGCTTGCCGGGCATTGTACTAAAGGCCTTAGTTTTACCGAAAATCTATTTACTTAAATATATTATAAATTCTTCACCAACTTGCCTATAATCGTCACTCATCTTTCCGCTCTGTTCAGGGAGTTTTGCAGCATAGGGAGTCAAGCTTATGGATGTTAGCTCATCAGATAAATCGCTATATATATTGGAGTATTTAAATTCTAAGTCTTCACCGGATACGCTAGCTAAATAAAAAACCACTTCATTGCCCAAATTGTCATGGCCCTTCAAGTAAACATCGTATCTAACTCCAAATGCACCCTTTACCTTTCCATAAATCTTTTGATTTACAGGATTGTACCTAAATTCCTGTAAAATGTACTCCTGATTGTCTATATTAAACGAATAATCAATTGGTATCGTACGTGAGTTGGCCGTTAACTCACTGCCATTTGCTGTAAAATCAAACTGCCACTTCCCTTTTCTCTTTTCCTGAGAAGTTCCTGTAATCAGTTCCATGTCTTTTAAAACAATCCTTACATCTATATCATCTTTTAAGTCAATTCCTTCAACATCAACTGCCTGCGTATGGAAAAACAAACTGTCGGAATCGGTTATACTCCCGGCTCTACCGGTGGCACCATAGTTGGTGAGTTTTTTACCATTGATGAAAATGTCGTAATCAAATCTGAACATATCCACAGCTTTATTCGTATTGACAATTATAGAGAAGATTAGTTCATCCTTATCTATTATGACACTGCTCAATTTCACTTCTATTCCATTGTCTGCCACTATTTGATCTACCACATTTGCATAAGGCTCAATGTCCCTCTCTATGCCCATAGATACGCCGATGGAATAGGAAATCTCCGCAACTTTTAATTGCACGGCAGCATAAACGTTTTTTCCCAAATTCGTTTGGCTGAAAAACCCAATTGCTAAAAAGAAAATAGCAGCAATTGTTCCGATTTGCATTAAAACCCTTTGCCTTCTTTTTTTCTTAAACAGACCTTTTAAACTCCGCTTTTCTTTATCGCTTAACATCTCTTTTTCATAATCATCCAGGTCAATTTCCATGTAGTTTAACAGTTCGTACACATTGTTACAATCCTTCATTGACTCGAACCTCCTTTTAGACTAAAAGCTTCCCGCATTTTCTTCCTACCCCTTGAAAGTCTATTGTAAAGAACTGGCTTGGCAAGGCCTGTATCACAGGAAATCTCGTCCATGTTTTTTTCTTCGAAGTATAGCTTCATGAAAATTTCCCTGTCTTCTTCTGATAAGCATTCCAGCATTTTTTTGGTTTCCAGGCTTATTTCTTTTGATAAAACTTGGCTTAATGCATTATCTTCTGTAATAACAGTAACATTTTCTATATTTTCATTTTCTAAATCCCTTAAATATTTCCTTACATAATTGATGGCCTTGTATTTTGCAACTCCTCCAATCCAATTTTTGAAGCTGGACTTTTTGGGATCATAATAACTAATATTTTCCCAGATACTCATCAGGCAATCGTTCAAACACTCTTCATGATAATCCGGAAGATAAAAGAGATGCTTTTTTATTACCGATTTTAGTATCCATCCATAGTTGTCGATGACATGTTCAAGGGCTTTTTCGTTTTTGTTTTTCAGTTGTTCGATAAAATTATCTTCAGTTATTTGCAACGGGCACCACCTTCCTTGTTGGTATATTCTCTATATGGGGTTTATTTATCCTTCTATTTATTACTTCGCATTGGCAACAGAAAATCTATCA
>LFSJ01000201.1:11074-13019 GCA_001512695.1 Tepidanaerobacter sp. DTU063
TTAAGTTCCCAGCGGATGTCATCCACTTTGTCCGCTTCCTTTTTCTCCAAAACTTCATAAGCAAAGGCATCCTGACCCAATTCATTCCAGTCTTTTTGTAATTTGGAGTTTGGGTGTCTTCCCATGTCCAGGTTCCATTTTAAAGTAAACCATCTATTTTTTAAGTTTGAACAAGTGTCTATAAATATCTTTCCATTTACGTTGTTTTTTATTTGTATAATTCCTATATAAGTCTTAATCTGCTTATATTGCTCAAGCAATTCCTTCCGCCTTTTCTTATCTATCTTACTCGCCATACTTATCTCCTCTATTTCTAGTATCCGGCTTCCTTCAGCAGCCTTGATATTACTCGAAGTCTTTCTCCAATCAGCTCTCCGTCTTCACTTAAAGCTCGTTGGAACAATTTTATGTCCTCGTCGATCATGGGATTATCTGTGCAGACCTCCACAGTCATTGCATCACCTTGAAGGCCAATCCTATCAATCCTCGGCTTTTCCGGATCATAGAGTTTAGGATAACGGTATGCTTCCTGGAAGTATAAATAACTTCTGCAGACGAAAATAGCCAAATCCAACACCCGGTGCAGTGGCAATTCTTCAGACTGGCGGGACCATTTTTCTCCTGTGTGGCGCCACACTTTGGCAGAGATATCCACCTTCCCCCTGTCATTCCACTGGGCAAGNNAATTACTAATCTACTGAATTAGTATAACCTACTTTGCTCTCTCGGTCAATCTTAGATTAACCAAACAAATTAAAAAACCCCAAAAAGGGGCTATTGTGAACTTTTTTTAATTTGGCTTTATATATTATCTTTAGAAGGGAGAATAAGACTTCAATAAATTTGATATACCGCTTTCTTCGCAGCGGTACTGATAGCAGATTAATTCATAGAGGTGAGCACAATGTCAGATTTTCAACCTCATATAATGGTCCATGAAATTACACCGGGGGATACATTTTACTCATTGGCAAAGCAATATGACACAACGATAGAGGTTATCTCGAAAGCTAACCCCGAAGTTGACCCTGAGTTTCTCAAAGTGGGTCACAAAATTCTTATACCATTACCTAATCCTAAGGCAATTGCAAACATCAGAGGTGGTCCACTTAGGCCCCAAATCCAAGGTGTTGTGATTTTTTACAAAGTTAAAAGCGGTACCTGGGTATGTGTTGAGGTAAGGGGCTTGCCTCCATATAAGCGGGCTGCAAATGGGCAAAGCCCCATAGGACCCCACGGCTTTCATATTCATGAATTTGGGAGCTGTGAGGTAGGCGATCCGGAAAACCCCTTTCAAGGAGCAGGGGGCCATTGGAATCCCACAAATCAGCCCCACGGAAACCATGCCGGCGATATGCCCGTGCTGTTTTCAAATAACGGCTATGCCAAAATGTGCTTTTTCACCAATGCCTTTATACCTGATGATGTTATAGGCAAAGCAGTTATAATTCATCAAAATCCGGACGACTATCGATCCCAGCCTGCAGGAAATGCAGGGAAACGACTAGCTTGCGGGGTGATTACACACGTCAATCCAATCTATGTAACCTGAGTACTTTTCAAGTTCAGGAATCGTGAGTTCGATGGCGCTGTTGCTGCTCCCACAGGCCGGGAACACGGTTTCAAAGCGCTTAAGGGATTCGTCAAGGTAGACGGCTACATCTTCGTTAACGCCAAATGGACAGACACCGCCAACTTCAAAGCCTATCAGTTCAACTACTTCTTCCGGTGAAAGCATCTTGGCCTTGCTGCCAAATCTTTTTTTATACTTTTTGTTATCTATCTTTACATCTCCTGCAGTTACAATAAGAATCGGCTTTTCATTTACCTTAAAAGCTAATGTCTTTGCAATACGTTCAGGCTCGCAATTGAGGGCTTTGGCAGCCAGCTCCACCGTTGCACTGGATACGTCAAATTCCTGTATCCTATCTTCCATATTCCACTT
>LFSJ01000121.1 GCA_001512695.1 Tepidanaerobacter sp. DTU063
CTTTCAGGGACCTTGGAGCGGGGCCGGAATTTGCTTCGAAGCTTGAGGGAAAAGGGCATTGAAGCAAGTTTGTATGAGGATGGAAACGCTCTTCAGCCCGGCCAGGTGGTGGTAATGCCGGGCACCCTTGAGCGGGGCTTTGAAAGTCCAACGATTAATTTTGCAATCTTTTCCGATACGGAAATCTTCGGAAGACCTAAAAAGCAGCAGCTAAGGCCCAAACCCAAGGCCAAAGGCAGGAAGATAACTGATTACCAGGAGCTTAAAGTGGGCGATTATGTAGTACATGTATCCCACGGCATCGGCAAGTACCTGGGTGTGGAGTCGCTGGAAGTCGGTGGCCACATCAAGGACTACTTTGCCCTGATGTACGCAGGCGGCGACAAGCTGTACGTTCCCACAAACCAGGTGGATTTGATACAGAAGTACGTGGTGGCGCCTGATGATGCGCCGGTCAAGCTGCACAAGCTGGGGGGAAATGAGTGGAACAAGGCCAAGAGCAAGGCTAAGGCCTCGGTAAAACAAATGGCCGAGGAGCTAATCAAGCTGTACGCCGAGCGGGAGGCCAAGCGGGGCTTTGCCTTTTCACCCGATACCCCCTGGCAGGAGGAGTTCCGGGACATGTTTCCCTATGAGGAGACTCCCGACCAGCTTGCTGCCATCGAAGAAGTCAGAAAGGATATGGAGAGCCCCCGGCCCATGGATAGACTGCTGTGCGGCGATGTAGGTTACGGCAAGACGGAGGTTGCCATGAGGGCTGCGTTTAAGGCCGTCATGGACAACAAACAGGTGGCCGTGCTGGTGCCTACCACAGTTTTGGCGGAGCAGCACTTCCACACCTTTTGCGAGAGGTTCAAACCCTTTCCGGTAAACGTGGAATCCATCAGCCGCTTTAAGACCCCGGTCCAGCAGAAGAGTATACTCACAAGACTTAAAACAGGGGAAATCGACATAATTATCGGCACCCACAGGCTCTTGCAGAAAGACGTTAAATTCAAGGATTTGGGCCTGCTGATTGTGGACGAGGAGCAGCGCTTTGGAGTGTCCCACAAGGAAAAGATAAAACAGCTCAAGACAAATGTCGATGTGCTGACCCTTACCGCAACTCCAATTCCCAGGACCTTGCACATGGCCATGAGCGGAATAAGGGATATCAGCATCATAGAAACGCCTCCGGAGGACCGATTTCCCATTCAAACATATGTGGTTGAATACAACGAATCCCTCATACGGGATGCCATCGTGCGGGAACTATCCAGGGGTGGCCAGGTCTACTACGTTCACAATCGGGTTCAGACCATCCACGAAGAAGCGCAAAAACTAAAGGTGCTGGTGCCCGAGGCCCGCTTTGCCGTGGCCCACGGCCAGATGCATGAAAATGAGTTGGAAGAAGTCATGCTGGGATTTTACGCCCATGAATTTGATGTCCTGGTCTGCACTACGATAATAGAGACGGGCCTTGACATTCCCAATGCTAACACCCTGATCGTAACATCAGCCGACAGGATGGGCCTGGCCCAGCTGTACCAGCTCAGGGGCCGAGTTGGAAGGTCCAACAGGCAGGCTTTTGCGTACCTGACTTACAAAAAGGATAAGGTTTTGAGTGAGGCTGCTGAAAAGCGGCTGTCGGCCATCCGAGAATTTACCGAATTCGGCTCGGGTCTCAAGATTGCCTTAAAAGACTTGGAAATCCGTGGTGCCGGCAATATTTTAGGCAGAGAGCAGCACGGCCATATGATGGCGGTGGGATACGACCTTTACACCAAGCTGCTGGAAGCCGCGGTAAAGGAACTGAAGGGCGAAAAGCAGGAAGAACAGTTAAGGCCGGTGCTCGAGCTTGATATCAGTGCATANNGCTCGGCATCGAAAGCATCATACAAAAAGGCGATATTGTAAATATGAAGTTCCATAAAAGCAGCAAATTGAGCCCGGAGCTGCTCGTGGCAATCAACCTGGTGCTTAACAGGCAGGTCAATATTATAGGTGCAAGCACCCCGACAATCGCGGTAAAGACAAGGGGCAACAAAGGTACGAAGCTGCTCCTTCGCATACAGAAGATTTTGGAAGAAATAAGAGCTTTGCAGGAGTCCGGCGCTGTAGTATAATATTTTGTACAGGGCAAGCTTTCTACCGGGATGAGGAGGATAATATGAAGAGGGTAATTGTATTGTTGCTTTTGGCACTAATTGTAATCACAGCTTCCGCGTGTCAAAACATAGAAAAGGTGGAGCCTGAGGAAGGCAGGGTAATTGACGGGCAGGAGGTCATAGCCAAGGTCAATGATGAATTCATCCTGAAATCTGACTACGACCGCGAAGTTGCCAATGTTAAAAGTGTCCTAGAGGCCAACGGGATGGACTTTTCAACGGCAGAAGGCAAGAAGATACTAAGGGAAGTCAAAGAAAAGGTATTGGAATCCATGATAAATGACCGGTTGATACTGTGGCAGGCGAGAGAACACGACATCAGCCTGGATGACGAAGAATTCAATGAGGCTATTAAGCAACTGGAAAAGTACCACGGTGGAAAGGATGCTCTGGAAACCTATTTAAAGCAGCAGGGTTACGATAGAAAGACTTTCGAAGCCCAGGTCAGGGAGCAGCTCATAATAAATAAGTTTAAAGAAAAACTCACAGCGGATGTAAAAGTTACCGAAGAAGAAGTTAAGAAATACTACGATGAAAACAAGGAGATGTTCGAGCTTCCCTCGCCGGAAATCCGAGCAAGCCATATCTTGGTGGATACGGAGGAGGAAGCAAGGGAGATTTTGAGCAAAATAAGGGGTGGAGCCGACTTTGAGGAGCTGGCTAAGATGTATTCCAAGGACCCCGGCACCAAAGATTTGGGCGGGGACTTAGGATTCTTTGCCAAGGGCAAGATGGTTCCGGAATTTGAAGAAGCGGCTTTTGCCTTAAATCCCGGTGAAGTAAGTGATGTGGTTAAGACCGAATACGGATATCATGTCATCAAAGTTACCGGCAGGCGCAGTTCCCTGAGCTTTGAGGATGCCAAGGAGGATATCAGAAATAACCTGGAAAACGCAAAAAAAGACAAGGAGTTTGCTAAACACATAGAAGAGTGGGAAAAACAATCGAAAATTGAAAAATATTTATAGAATATCTCATCCTGCCTTCAATGAATAGAACCTCCATCAATGTTATATACTATATCTGAAGGATAATCCAGATTATAAGGAGGGAAATTAATTGAAGGCAACAGGAATTGTTCGACGCATAGATGATCTAGGACGTGTAGTGATACCCAAGGAGATTCGTCGGACCCTCAGAATTCGCGAAGGCGACCCTCTTGAGATATTTACTGATCGGGAAGGGGAAGTAATACTGAAAAAATATTCTCCGATAGGGGAGCTGGGGGACTTTGCCAGGGAATATGCAGATTCACTTCATGATTCCGTAAATCATATAACTTGTATTGCTGACAGAGACGCAATTATAGCCGTTGCCGGAGCACCTAAAAAGGAATACATGGACAAGTCCATAAGTTCCGCTCTTGAGAAGATCATGGATGAACGCAGAACCGTCCTCATAGCCAAGACCGGTGAAAAGGAATACGTACCTATTACTACGGATGAAGATGAAGGCAAAATCAAGTATTCAAGCCAGGTAATATGTCCGATTATTGCAGAAGGCGACCCAATAGGGGCCGTAATACTTCTCTCCAAGGATGCGGATGTAAGTATGGGAGATATGGAAGTAAAGGTAGCTGAAACTGCGGCAGGATTTCTGGCAAGGCAAATGGAGCAATAAAAAAATAGCAGCCTAGCTGCTATTTTTTTATTGAGAGGAGACGGGGCAAAGCCCCGCGTCAATCGGGTCGTCGGATAGCAGTTATTTGCCCGCTGCTGATTTCGGTCCGGCTGCTATAACTTCGGGAGCGATGCCGGAAAACTTGGCAATATTCTTGGCGAAGCTTTCTGCAAGACTTGCGGCCGCCTTGTCATAGGCATCCTTATCGCTCCAGGTGTTCCTGGGGTTTAACACTTGCGAGGGAACCTCGGGGCAGGATTTTGGAATCATTAAGCCGAAGATGGGATCTTCTTCATATTCTACCGAGTCCAGCTCACCGTCCAGGGCTGCCTTGATCATGGCCCTGGTGTATCCGAGGTCCATGCGCTTTCCAACACCGTAGGGGCCACCTGTCCATCCGGTGTTAACCAGGAATACGTTGACATCGTGTTTTTCGATTTTTTCGCCCAAGAGTTTGGCGTATACCATCGGTGAAAGGGGCAGGAAGGGAGCTCCGAAACAGGAAGAAAATGTGGCCTGGGGTTCGGTAATTCCCCTTTCTGTGCCGGCCAGTTTGCTGGTATAGCCGGAAATAAAGTAGTACATAGCCTGTTCCCTAGTGAGCTTGGCTATGGGGGGCAGCACGCCGAATGCGTCTGCGGTAAGGAATACCACGGTCTTGGGATGACCGCCCACACCGGGGATGACAGCGCCAGGAATAAACTCTACCGGGTAAGCGGCACGGGTATTTTCCGTAACTTCATCGCTGTCGTAATCCGGTATTCTCGTATCTTCATCTACGATGACATTTTCCAATACCGCACCGAACTTTATAGCGTCATAAATCTGGGGCTCTTTCTCCCTGCTAAGGTTGATACACTTGGCGTAGCAGCCGCCCTCAAAATTAAAGATGCCGTCATCGGACCAGCCGTGTTCATCGTCGCCGATGAGGAATCTATGCGGGTCGGCGGAAAGGGTGGTTTTGCCGGTGCCGGAAAGGCCGAAGAACAGGGCCGTAGAACCGTCCTTGCCCACGTTTGCTGAGCAGTGCATGGAAAGGACTCCCTGCTGGGGCATTATATAGTTTAGTACCGAAAATATGGATTTTTTCATTTCGCCGGCATATTGGCTGCCGCCGATGATGACCAGTTTCTTTTCAAAGCTGAGGATGATAAAGGCCTCGGAGTTGACTTTGTCCGTTTCGGGATCAGCTTTAAAGCCAGGAGCACATATGACCGTAAAGCCGGGCTCGTGATTTACGAGTTCGTCATCCGATGGGACGATAAACAGCTGGCGGCAGAACAGATTCTGGTACGCATATTCGTTAATGACGCGAATGGGCAAGCGGTACTTGGGATCAGCCCCTGCAAAACCGTCAAATATGAAAAGGTCCCTGTTTTGCAGGTATGCCATAAGCCGCTTTAAAAGGTTTTCAAAGTTTTCTGGCTCTATGGGCTTGTTGTTCCCCCACCATATTTTGTCGTGGACAGAAGGTTCGTCGACAATGAATTTATCGTTAGGCGAACGCCCTGTATATTTGCCTGTAAAAACATTCAGTGCGCCGCTATCGGTCAAAAAACCTTCCCCTCTCTTTAATGCCTCTTCAACAAGGCGGGGAACCGAAAGATTTTTGAAGATGTTTTTTGTGTTGTAAAGACCGATGGAAGCCAGTTTATCCATTGATTTCTACCTCCGCTTCTAAAAAAATTCAATTTAAAACCTATTATATAACATTTTTTGTGAGCTTACCAGAATTATTTTGCTCAAATTTATTAAATTTTTAACAAGAACTTTAAATAAGCGCTTTTTTGCGGCTATTTTACTTACTAGAACAGTATACCGTGATGCGAAACAAAGTGAGATTCTTTTCAATAAATATTGCTGCTGCCTATGGAATAGAATATAATAGATGAAGAATTTGAAAAGAAAGGCGGATATTTTTTTGGCAGACAGGAAGGATTCCTTTTTAAAGGGCGCACTAATCTTAACGGTTGCAGGATTTGTTGTAAAAGCCTTGGGAGCATTGTATAGAATTCCACTGGCCCTCTTGATAAAAGACGAGGGAATGGGCCTGTATCAGATGGCATACCCCATTTATTTGATACTTCTGTCCATTTCTACTGCGGGGCTGCCTACGGCAATATCCAAGATGGTATCCGAAGATGTTGCCCTGGGAAGGTACAGGAACGCCTACCGCATATTTTTAGTATCCCTCCTGGTACTGGCCTCGGTGGGGCTGTTTTTGACGATTATCTTAGTAGCCGGTGCGGAGATGCTGTCGGTTAGGGTCTATAAGAATCCAAAAGCATATTACTCTATTGTCAGTATCGCTCCTGCGATATTTTTCGTCTCGGTAATGTCGTGTTTCAGGGGTTTTTTCCAGGGCCTGCAGGATATGGTCCCCTCTGCCATCTCCCAGGTGGTGGAGCAGATAGGCCGCGTAGTAGCTGTATTCATTCTTGCCAATTTACTGCTGCCCCACGGCGTGGAATATGCTGCCGCCGGAGCTGCCTTTGGCCCTGTGGCGGGAGCAATAGCAGGTCTCCTGGTGCTGATTTTGGTGTACTATAACAGGAAAAAATACCTACTCGATCAAATGAGCCAGGACCTGGGCAGGGTCCTGGAGAGTTTTGCCCATATCATTTATCGCTTATTCTACTTTGCGATTCCCATAACCTTAGGCGGCCTCATTAGCCCCTTGATGAACATGGCGGATGCGGCCATTGTCAGCGGCAGATTGCAGGATGCCGGTTTTTCCGTAAAAAGGGCAACGGAGTTGTTCGGCCAGCTCACCGGCATGGCGGCACCCCTTGTAAATTTACCCGTTGTGGCAACAACGGCCCTTTCAGCTAGTTTAGTGCCGGCGATTGCCGAGTCCATGGCCTTAAACGACAGGGAAATGATCGCTTCCCGGGCAGAGACGGGCATGAGGCTCAGCATAATATTCGGCCTGCCGGCGGCAGTGGGCATGTTTGTCCTGGCAGAACCCATAACGGTCTTGCTTTACAAAAATGCCGAGGCAGGTGTATCCCTTGAGCTTCTATCCTGGGGCGTGGTCTTTTTAGCCCTTACCCAGACTACCACGGGAATCCTTCAAGGGATAGGCAAAACCATGATTCCCGTAAGAAATATGCTGGTGGGCGCCGTTATAAAGGTTGTAATAAACTACATACTCACCGGAATACCTTCCATCAACATAAAGGGCGCTGCCCTTGGAACCGTGGTCGGTTACCTGGTGCCTTCGCTCCTAAATGCTTCACAGGTTGTCAAGTGGACAAATCTAAAAGTCAATTTAAATTACATGCTATTTAAACCTGCCCTCGCAGCTGCTGTCATGGGAGCGGGAGTAAAACTTGTCCACGGGCAGTTCATGCTATTCGGCTTGTCGCAAAATAAGGCCACTATTTTTGCCATAGCCCTTGGTGTGATCATATATTCTCTTGTCTTGCTCTTAATCGGGGGCTTGAAGCAAAATGATTTGAGAGTTTTACCCGGTGGAAACAAGCTGGTACTTATCCTACAAAAATTTGGTGTCTTCAGGAGGTAATGTGATTGTCAAGAGGCAAGTTGGAGGATTTAATAGAAATAATGGCAAAACTCAGGGGTAATCCCGGCTGTCCTTGGGACAAGGCCCAGACCCATGAAAGCCTTAAACCTTACGTTATTGAAGAAGCCTATGAGATAGTAGATGCCATAGACAGAAACAGCACGGAGGATCTCATTGAGGAACTCGGGGACCTTTTGCTGCAGATAGTCTTTCACTGCCGCATAGCCGAGGAACGGGGCGTGTTTGACATGAGCGATGTCATCGAAGGAGTTTGCGAGAAGATGATAAGGCGCCATCCCCACATCTTCGGTGACCTGGCGGTGGATGGCACCGAGCAGGTGTTGAGAAACTGGGAAGAGATAAAACGGGAAGAAAAAGACATGAAATCGGAGTCCGAGAGCATGATGAACCTGCCCAAAGCCTTGCCGGCCCTGATGAAGGCTTTTAAGGTGCAGGAGAAGGCCGCCCGGATAGGTTTTGACTGGGATGACGTAAAGGGGGCCGTAGATAAGGTATATGAAGAGTTGGACGAGCTCCAAGAGGTATATAATGCAGGGAATAGTGACAAAATAAGAGAAGAAATGGGAGATTTGCTATTTGCCTGTGTGAATGTAGCCCGGTTTTTGGATGTCGAACCGGAGCTGGCCTTAAATGATGCTGTAAAAAAATTTATAACGAGGTTTAATTTTGTCGAGGAAGCTGCGGCCAAAAGCGACAAGGAATTAAAGGATATGAGCTTACAGGAAATGGAAAAACTGTGGCAGCAAAGTAAAAATCAAGAAAAAAAGTTGTAAATTTCCTTTTAAAAGAAGGATTTTGTCAATAAGTGGAGAATAGTCTATATGAATTAATTTTCATCAGGGAGGGAATCTTGTGAACAAAGCCGAACTTATTTCTGTGATGGCTGAAAAGAGCGGTCTGACAAAAAAGGATTCTGAAAAAGCGTTGAACTCCTTCATCGAAGCTGTAGAAGAAGCTCTCGTAAAGGGGGAAAAAGTTCAGTTAGTTGGTTTTGGCACCTTTGAAGTGAGAGAGAGAAGCGCTCGCAAAGGTCGTAACCCTCAAACCGGCGAAGAAATTGACATACCTGCAGCCAGTGTTCCGGCTTTCAAGGCGGGTAAAGCCCTTAGGGAAAGCATTAATAAATAGTGTGCAAGATACTACTAAAAGGCAGGTCTTAAATGGCCTGCTTTTGTTCTTTGTTGATCCATTGCCCCCGTGGGGGCTTTTTTATTTTAAAAACAAGAATTATTTATCGGCAAAAATCAATACTAAGTATATATGGTGAGCCCATTTGCAGTCAAAACCGTTATTAGTTTGCGGGTTCTAATTAAAAAACCTGTGGAAGTAAGGGGAGGAAGCAAAGGAACCGTCCCCTTGCTTACAAAAAGGTACTAATTTTGAGTCTCGAGGAGGATTTGCATGTACAAAAAACTAATTGTCGGAGCACTTGTTCTCACGCTTTTTACGGCAGGTATGCAAGGATGTGCCAGGAGGGCGCCGGAAAAGAAACCTGCCCCGCCTAAAATACCGGAAAAAATAAGTCGAGGGGCAGGCAAGGAGCCGGTGCTTAGGGTTTACGAGGTTCAGACCCATACGGTAAAGGAGATGAAGCTGGAAGATTACGTTGCTGGTGTGGTAGCGGGGGAAATGGAGAACGACTGGCCCGTGGAAGCCCTGGCCGCACAGGCCATATTAGCCAGAACTTACGTCCTGGAATTCATAACGGACAAGGGCGGTTCAAAGTACGGTGATGCTGACATATCCACGGATTTTGAAGAGGCCCAGGCCTGGAATCCTGACAACATCAACGATAGGATAAAAAAGGCGGTGGAGATGACCCGGGGTGAAGTAGTCACGTATAAGGGCAAATACATCAAGGCATGGTTCCACTCCCATGCAGGGGGAATGACCGCTACTGCTAAGGAAGGTTTGAATTTTAAGGAAGCAGAACCTCCATATATAAAAGTCACAAAATCCCCGGATGAAGATGCGGGGCCGGAAGGCAGGCGGACCTGGTCGGCGTCTTTTTCAAAAGATGAGATAAGCTCCGTAATAAGGGCCGAGTTTGGCCTGGAAACGGGTCCCATAGACAGCGTCAGCGTAGAGGAGCGGGGCCCTTCGGGCCGGGCGACGAAGCTTAAAATAGGAGATGCTGTTGTTTCGGCGCCGGAACTTCGCATAGCCCTAGGAAGCATGGAAATGAGGTCAACCCTGCTAACGAGTTTCAAAGTGGAGGGCGATAAGGTACTAATGGCGGGAAAGGGTTTCGGCCACGGTGTAGGTCTTTCCCAGTGGGGCGCCAATGTCATGGCCAAACAAAAAACTAAGCCCGAAGATATAATACGCCATTATTTCAAAGATGTAGACATAGTAAAGCTGTGGAAATAACATATTTTATACTCCTCCCGAATAAAATTAAAGGAAGGATTAATAAGGGGAGGGTTTGTCGTGGAAGAGAAGGGCGGTCACAAAATAACACTTACCAATCGGGAGTTGTTAGATGTAAGCGGCGTTCTCAACGTAGAAAAGTTCACCGATGAGGATGTGCTCCTGGAAACTGACCAGGGAATGCTCAACATCAAGGGCGAAAACATGCACATGAAACAACTGAATTTGGATGCCGGCATGATTGCCATTGAGGGTGCTTTTAAGGCGCTTAGCTACCAGGAAGGCTTGGCCTTGGGGCAAAAGAGGAAAAGCCTGCTCAGGCGCCTGCTCAAGTAGGCCGGAAGGAGGATGGTATGAGTGGGCCTTTGGCAGCTACAGCCTCAAATCATGCTCTTGACGGCATCCTTGGTAATAGGACTGCTTACGGGACTCCTATTTGACATATATCGGCGAATCAGGAACTTGGTCTCCCCGGGGCCTTACCTAACAGCTCTCGGGGATTTGTGTTTTTGGATTCTCATTTCCGCCATCACCTTTGCATCTCTCTTTAACATCAGTTCCGGGCAAGTCAGGGGGTATGTTTTTGCCAGCATTGCAGCTGGCTTAGCCTTTTATATGCATTTTATCAGCCGCTATGTAATATACTTCTTTGTCGTATTACACAATTATTTTGGAATTGGCTTTCTCAAGATATCAAAATCTATCGGCAGGGTAAAAAGGTTAAAGTCTGTACGTCTAATGCGGAGGCTCTGGCAGGATACCCGGCGAATATTATCAAAGATAAGGCGAAAGTAATGCAGGACTTTTAGACTTTGTATCGAAGATTAAATATAACAACAGTCGGAGGTCTGGATGAAATGGCTGAAAAAAGGAAGCTCAGAATCCGCCATCTATTGCTTTTATTTTTCTTAATTTACATAATGTTTACCTTAGTAAGCCAGCAGTTCAAAATCGCGGAACTTGCCCGGAAAGATGCGGAGCTGGAAGCCGAAAAAACTGCATTGCTGCAGGAAAGGGAGGAACTGAAAAAAGAGATAAGCCTCCTTCACACCGACGAATACATAGAGGGAATTGCCCGGGATGAATTGGGCCTTGTAAAGCCGGGAGAGTACATAATAAAAAGCTCGAGGAGCAGCAAAAGATAAAGGGGGAAAAATTAGCTCAAATGGTATTAGCAGCAAAAATAGCTAAAAAGCTTTTGTTTATTGACGAATTTTAAAAGTTAAAGTATAATTGACAATATCTATAGGAGATTTTAAAGGAGGAATTTTTTAAGTATGCCTGTTGAGGTAGGCCAAATTGTAGAGGGGAGAATAACAGGGATTACTAGATTTGGGGCTTTTATGGAGATTGCGCAGGGGGTTAACGGACTTATACACATTTCTGAAGTGGCTGACAGCTTTGTAAAGGATGTCAATGATTATCTAAAAGAAAATGACATTGTCAAGGCTAAAGTCATATCAATTTCCAAAGATGGAAAAATAAGTCTGTCTCTTCGCAAGGCCAACGAAAATGCTAAAACAAAACAAGTCGATCAGAGTTTTGAGGATAAGCTGGCCAAATTTTTAAAAGACAGTGAAGAGCGCATGTTGGACATTAAAAGGTATCATGAATCTAAACGAGGATCAGGGTCCTACGGCAGAAGGAAGGTTCTGTAGGGGATTCTGACTCATATACTATAAGAAAATATCCAGGGAAATTCCCTGGATTTTAAATTTGCGAGAGGGGCAAATTATGAGAGTTGCGGTCATTGACCTTGGTTCCAACTCCATTAGGCTATTAGTAAAAGACTTGTGGGCATCTTCCATGGCAACCGTGCACAAAGAGCTGGCGACCACGCGCTTGGGCCGAGGTGTTGTAAGAAGCTCGGAGCTTGACCGGCAGTCTATGGCAGATACCCTATCGGTTATTGCTGAGTTTATCAGCAGGGCAAATTCAATGGGAACCGAGCGGATCTTAGCCTTTGGCACCAGTGCCCTTCGGGAGGCCAAAAACAGCAGCGGTTTTATAAAGAAGGTAAATGAGCTGGGTCTTGATGTAGATATATTGTCAGGTGAAGAAGAGGCCCTCCTTAATTTTAAAGGGGCAAGGGCAGGGCTAGGCCTTTCGGAAACTACCCTGGCAATAGATATCGGTGGTGGTTCCACGGAGCTTATCTTGGGCAAGGAGCGGATACAAAAAAGCGCAAGCCTACCCGTAGGGGCGGTGCGCTTTACTGAGCTTTATTTTAATTCGGAGCCGCCAAACCCTAAGGATGTGAAGGCGGCTGGGGATGAAATCTTCCGACGCTGCCTTGACTTTGCAAGATTTTATAATCGGACAAAGAGCGGACACGCAATTGTTGCCGTTGGCGTAGGGGGCACCCTGACAACCCTGGCTGCCATGGACCAAGAACTTGTGATCTATGATCCGGAAAAAATACACGGCTACGCCCTAAAAAAGCTATCAATAGATGATATTTATACTAAACTATTAACCCTTACATTAGATGAAAAGCGGAAGCTCCCCGGCCTTATGCCGCAGCGGGCTGATATTATCACCGCAGGGACTTTTATCGCCAAGACCATCATGGAGCACCTTGAAATATCGGAAATCATTATAAGCGAAACGGACATAATGGAAGGCTACCTTCTCTACAAGTTAGCTTAAAAAAATCAGAAAGAAATTTAGCCTAAAATGTTGACTTAGTTGAAAAAATGTGGTACTATATTAAATTGCATAATCGTAAGCAAAAATCGTGCCACTTTTTTTCGTTTATAAGCCTGAAATACAGTTTTACCCTGTAAAAAGCGCTAGGATTAATCCTTTGATTTATATTTTACCATGATTATCATGATTTTAAAACATCCTAAATTGAATATTGTTTCCTATATTAGGAGATAGTATAATAGATATTCTTGTCCAAAAACCAAAAGTAAGGCAGCATGTCCGCTTTTGGCTATTTTTACTTATATTAAGGGGTGAGGGAAACGTGGTTCAACCTATTACCATAGGCAATCGCACCCGGTGGAATTTTTCCAAAATCGACGAAGTCATGGGTATGCCGAACCTAATCGAAATTCAGAAGGATTCGTACCAGTGGTTTTTGAACGAAGGCATCAGGGAAGTTTTCAATGACATCTCCCCAATTGAGGATTTTACCGGTAACTTGGTGTTGGAATTTATTGAGCATAAACTCGAATCAACGCCAAAGTACTCGGAAGATGAGGCCCGGGAGAGGGATGTGACTTACGCAGTTCCCCTAAAGGTCAAGGTTCGATTGATAAACAAGGAGACCGGAGAAGTGAAGGAACAGGAGGTCTTCATGGGAGACTTCCCGCTGATGACCGAAAACGGCACCTTTATAATTAACGGCGCCGAAAGGGTCATAGTAAGCCAGCTTGTACGCTCTCCGGGAGTTTATTTTGACAGCCATCGAGATAAAAACGGCCGGGAGCTTTTTTCCGGAACCGTAATCCCCAACAGGGGAGCCTGGCTGGAAATGGAGATGGACTCCAATGATGTCTTGTACGTCAGGATAGATAGAACCCGCAAGCTGCCCATAACAGTGCTGCTTCGAGCTTTAGGGTACGGGACAAATGCCCAGATCCTCGAACTCATGGGCGAAGATGAAAAGATTTTGCGCACCCTGGAAAAGGACAATACGGAAAATGAAAATGAAGCCCTCATAGAAATATACAAAAGACTTCGTCCAGGTGAACCGCCCACGGTTGAAAATGCAAGGTCGCTTTTGGAATCCCTGTTTTTTGATAACAAGAGGTACGATTTGGCCCATGTGGGCCGTTATAAGTTCAATAAAAAACTAAGGCTCAGGGACCGCATTGTCAGCAAAGTAAGTGCGGAAGATGTGGAAAATCCCGAGACGGGCGAGCTAGTCCTGAAAAAAGGCGAAAAAATCAGCCGCAAGACGGCAGAGCTCCTCGAATCCCTTAAGATAAAAGAGCTTAAAATCATCATGCCGGAAGACAGTCAGGAAGCAAGACTGCGTGCTGATTATAGCCCAAAGGTAGCAAAGGTTATAAGCAACGGATATTCCGAGGAACCCGGTCCTGAAGGCAACAGGACGGAAAAACACATTACAGTAGAAGATATTGTTGCAGCTGTTAACTACTTTGTTAACCTCCCCTATAAAATCGGCAAAATTGATGACATCGACCACCTCGGAAACCGGCGCCTTCGCTCGGTAGGTGAACTCCTGCAGAATCAATTTCGTATAGGCCTGGCCAGGATGGAACGGGTCATTAAAGAGCGGATGACCATTCAGGACGTGGATACGATTACCCCACAGGGCCTTATAAATATTCGGCCCGTCGTAGCAGCTGTCAAGGAATTTTTCGGCAGCAGCCAGCTCTCCCAGTTCATGGATCAGACCAACCCCTTGGCCGAGTTGACCCATAAAAGAAGACTCAGCGCCTTAGGCCCCGGCGGTTTGAGCCGCGACAGGGCAGGTTTTGAAGTCCGTGACGTCCACCATTCCCACTACGGCCGCATGTGTCCCATAGAAACACCTGAAGGTCCCAACATCGGCTTGATCGGGTCCTTGAGTACCTATGCGAGAGTAAACGAATACGGATTTATTGAGACTCCCTATCGCAAAGTGGATAAGGAGCGAGGCGTTGTTACCGATGAAATAGTGTATCTAACTGCCGACGAAGAGGACGAATACACCATAGCCCAGGCCAACGCACCTCTTGATGAAGAGGGAAGGTTCATACAAAAGAGGGTCGTTGCCCGCTATGCCGATGAAATTATAGTTGTCCCTATAGAAGATGTGGATTACATGGACGTATCACCGAAGCAGCTGGTGTCGGTAGCCGCTGCGCTTATCCCGTTTCTGGAGCACGACGATGCTAACCGTGCCCTGATGGGTGCCAACATGCAGCGCCAGGCGGTGCCCCTGATGGAAACGGAGGCGCCCTTGGTGGGAACCGGCATCGAGCACAAGGTGGCCAAGGATTCGGGCGTAATGATCATTGCCAAAAACAGCGGAGTCGTGGAAAGGGTAACTGCCCGGGAAATCGTGATCCGCAGGGACAGTGACAACAACCTGGATGTCTATAAAGTCCACAAGTTTTTAAGGTCAAACCAGGGTACCTGTATAAATCAGAAACCCATTGTTAAAAAAGGAGATAGGGTGGAAAAGGGTCAGCCCATAGCCGACGGTCCTTCCACCGACCACGGCGAACTGGCCTTAGGCCGCAACGTCCTGGTGGCCTTTATGCCCTGGGAAGGTTACAACTACGAAGACGCCATACTGATATCGGAACGCCTGGTCAAGGACGATGTTTTTACATCAATCCACATAGAACAGTATGAAGCCGAAGCCCGGGATACCAAGTTAGGCCCCGAAGAGATAACCCGCGATGTTCCCAATGTGGGCGAAGAAGCCTTAAAAGACCTGGATGAGCGTGGAATTATCAGGATCGGTGCCGAAGTCCGCGCAGGAGATATCCTGGTAGGAAAGGTGACTCCAAAGGGCGAAACCGAACTTACTGCTGAAGAACGACTGCTCAGGGCCATATTCGGTGAGAAGGCCCGGGAAGTTAGGGATACTTCTCTTAGAGTGCCTCACGGTGAATACGGAATCGTAGTAGATGTAAAGGTCTTTAGCAGGGAGAACGGTGATGAACTGCCTCCGGGCGTCAATGAGATGGTGAGGGTCTATATAGCGCAGAAACGAAAGATTTCCGAAGGCGATAAGATGGCAGGCCGTCACGGTAACAAGGGCGTTATTTCGAGGATACTGCCCGTTGAAGACATGCCCTTCTTACCCGACGGGACCCCGGTAGACATCGTGCTGAACCCACTCGGTGTGCCTTCACGTATGAACATCGGGCAGGTGATGGAGACTCACTTGGGATGGGCAGCCAAGGCCTTGGGCTGGCATGTGGCAACACCGGTATTTGACGGTGCCGAAGAACATGAGATCTTTGCCACATTAAAACAGGCCGGCCTCCCCGAAGACGGCAAGACGGTCCTAAGAGACGGTCGCACAGGTATTCCCTTTGACCAGGAAGTGACGGTAGGTTATATGTACATGCTCAAGCTTGCACACCTGGTTGATGACAAAATCCATGCCCGCTCAACGGGCCCCTACTCCCTCGTCACCCAGCAGCCATTGGGCGGCAAGGCCCAGTTTGGCGGTCAGCGCTTCGGCGAAATGGAAGTTTGGGCGCTGGAGGCTTACGGTGCAAGCTATACGCTGCAAGAGTTGCTTACCGTGAAATCTGACGATGTCATAGGTCGCGTGAAAACATACGAAGCCATAGTCAAAGGTGAAAATGTGCCTGAGCCGGGTATACCTGAATCATTTAAGGTTTTGATAAAGGAACTCCAGTCACTGGCCTTAGATGTAAAAATCTTGTCCGATGAAGCGGGAGAAGTACAGATTAAAGAAGATGACGATGACGACGATGAAGGTGTGCCGCTTGATGTAAATATGGAAGGCCTGGAAGTTGAGGAGAAGGAAGACGGTTCAGAAGCAGACGAGGATGAAGAGGCGGAAGATACCGAAGAACCCGACGATAATGACGTGATCTTAGACGACTATGATGACTATAAAGATGATGAAGATCTGGTATTAGATGAGGATTTCGCCTTTATCGGAAAAGACGAGGACTTGGATGATATTTAAACCTCAACCATGCAGCGAAGGGAGAGAAACATTTGTTGGAAAGCAGTTATTCTTTTGATTCCATTAGGATAGGTCTGGCCTCACCGGAACAGATCAGAGAATGGTCTAAAGGTGAGGTAAAAAAGCCTGAGACCATAAACTATAGAACCTTGAAACCTGAAAAACAGGGACTCTTTTGCGAGCGCATATTTGGCCCTGTAAAGGATTGGGAGTGCCATTGCGGTAAGTTCAAGAGGGTAAGGTACAAAGGTGTTGTTTGTGACCGCTGCGGTGTGGAAGTAACCAAATCCAAAGTCCGTCGTGAGAGAATGGGGCACATCGAATTGGCTGCCCCGGTTTCCCATATCTGGTTTTTAAAGGGGATCCCCAGCCGCATCGGTTTGATTCTTGATATGTCCCCTAGGTCTCTAGAAAAGGTCATATACTTTGCTTCTTACGTCGTGCTTGATCCCGGCAATACGAGCCTCATGAAAAAGCAGCTGATCAGCGAAAAGGAGTACCGGGAATACAGGGAGAAATACGGCAGCGCCTTTAGGGCCGGGATGGGAGCGGAAGCGATAAAGGAACTCCTGGCTGAAATAGATTGTGAAAAGCTGTCAAAGGAACTCCGGACGGAGCTCAAAAATGCAACCGGCCAAAAGCGGGTCAGGGTTTTAAGGCGCTTGGAAGTTGTAGAGGCTTTCAGAAAATCGGGCAACAAGCCTGAATGGATGATACTGGAAGTAATTCCCGTAATTCCCCCCGAACTGCGCCCCATGGTGCAGCTGGATGGCGGTCGCTTCGCTACATCGGACCTCAATGATTTATACAGGCGCGTTATCAATAGGAATAATCGCTTAAAGCGGCTTTTAGATTTAGGGGCACCTGACATCATCGTGCGCAACGAAAAGCGCATGCTCCAGGAAGCAGTAGACGCCCTGATAGACAACGGCCGCCGGGGCAGGCCCGTTACGGGACCGGGCAACAGGCCCCTAAAATCCTTAAGCGACATGCTCAAGGGTAAGCAGGGCCGCTTCCGCCAGAACTTGTTGGGGAAGCGCGTTGACTACTCGGGCCGTTCCGTTATCGTGGTAGGACCGGATCTCAAACTATATCAGTGCGGCCTGCCCAAGGAGATGGCACTGGAGCTGTTTAAACCATTTGTGATGAAAAAATTGGTATCAGATAATCTTGCCCATAACATCAAGAGTGCAAAGCGGATGGTTGAGCGGGTAAGGCCGGAAGTGTGGGACGTCCTGGAAGATGTCATAAAAGAGCATCCGGTGCTTTTAAACAGGGCACCTACCTTGCACCGTCTGGGCATACAGGCTTTCGAGCCCGTACTGGTAGAAGGCAGGGCGATTCAGATTCATCCATTGGTTTGTACAGCCTACAATGCTGACTTTGACGGTGACCAGATGGCCGTCCACCTACCTCTTTCAGCGGAAGCCCAAGCTGAGGCCAGGCTTTTGATGCTTTCAACGAACAACATATTAAAGCCCCAGGACGGCAAGCCCGTTACTACGCCAACACAGGACATGGTACTGGGTTGCTATTACCTGACAATTGATAGACCCGGTGCAAAAGGTGAAGACAGCTACTTCTCCTGTCCCGAAGAAGCGATAATGGCATATGAGGCGGGAGAAATTGAACTTCAAGCCATGGTGAATGTCAGGATAAGCAAAGAGATAAATGGAGAAAAGCGCTGTAAGACGGTAAAAACAACCGTAGGCCGCCTCATCTTTAATGAAGGTATACCGCAAGATTTGGGCTATGTTGACAGGTCTAAGGAAGAAAACTTGTTTGAGCTGGAACTCAATTGCCTGGTAGATAAAGGCAAGCTGGCTGATATAATAGATAGATGTTACAGGATCCACGGAACAACGGTAACTGCACAAGTATTAGATACAATGAAGCGCATAGGTTATAACTATGCTACCAAGGCCGGTATTACAATAGGTATAACGGACATAGAGATACCTGAAGAAAAAGAGAAGATCCTGTCCGAGGCAGATCAAAAAGTAGATCAGGTGGAACTCTTATTTAGAAGGGGTCTTATTTCGGAAGATGAAAGGTACGAAAACATTTTAGATATTTGGACTGACGCAACCGAGAGAATTACCGATGCCCTGATGAACTCCCTTGACCGCTTTAACTCTATATACATGATGGCCAACTCCGGGGCCAGGGGCAACAAGCAGCAGATAAGGCAGCTGGCAGGCATGCGCGGCCTCATGGCAGACCCCTCCGGCAGAATTATCGACCTGCCCATTAAGGCCAATTTTAGAGAGGGTCTGACCGTCTTGGAATACTTCATATCAACTCACGGAGCAAGAAAAGGCTTAGCGGATACGGCCCTGAGAACGGCTGACTCTGGCTACCTCACACGGCGCCTGGTAGATGTAAGCCAGGACGTCATAGTCAGGGAACTGGATTGCGGCGCGACGGATGGAATAACGGTAAGGGCCATCAGGGATGGCAGCGAAATCATTGAAGACCTTAAAGAACGCATCGAAGGCCGCTATGCCCAGGAAGATGTAAAAGATCCCGAAACGGGTGAGATAATAGTCCACGCCGATGAACTGATAACCGAAGACATGGCAAACCGGATTGTGAATGCAGGCATAGAGGAAGTCAATATCCGTTCTATTTTAACCTGCAGGACCAGGCACGGTGTATGTGCCCGCTGCTACGGCAAAAACCTGGCCACCGGAAAACCCGTCGATATCGGTGAAGCGGTCGGCATCATAGCAGCACAGTCCATCGGAGAACCCGGCACGCAGCTGACCATGAGGACCTTCCACACCGGAGGAGTAGCCGGGCAAGATATCACCCACGGTCTTCCAAGGGTTGAGGAGCTGTTTGAAGCGCGCAAGCCCAAAGGCCAGGCGGTTATTACCGAGGTGGGAGGAACCGTCAGAATCCTCGAAACCAAGAAGAAGAGAGAAGTTGAAATCACAACCCCTACCGGCGAAGCTAAAGTATACCAGGTGCCTTACGGTGCACGGCTGAAGGTAGAAAACGGTTCTGTCGTAGAGCCCGGCGACGAACTTTGCGAGGGTTCCGTAAATCCCCATGACATATTAAAGATCAAGGGCATACGGGGAGTCCAGACGTACCTGCTCCAAGAAGTGCTGCGGGTATACAGGCTTCAGGGTGTAGACATCAACGACAAGCACATAGAGGTAATAATTCGCCAGATGCTGAAAAAAGTAAAAGTAGAGGACCCCGGCGATACGGAACTGTTGCCGGGCGAACTGATAGACGTATTTGAATTCGAGGAACTGAACGAAGAAATGATAAGAGAGGGAAAGGAACCTGCCAAGGGAAGGAGAGTCCTCCTTGGTATCACAAAAGCGTCCCTTGCTACGGATTCATTCTTGTCTGCGGCTTCTTTCCAAGAGACCACAAGGGTCCTCACGGATGCAGCGATAAAAGGCAAGATAGATCCTTTGCTTGGCCTTAAAGAAAACGTCATCATCGGCAAGCTCATACCGGCAGGAACTGGAATGAACCGTTACAGGAACATAAAGATCGAAGTGCCTGCCGAACAAGGAAGTGAGAATGCAAGTACTGATGCAAGTAATCAAGCGCAACTTGTTGACAGCTAAAATCTATGATGGTAGAATATATGAGTGTGTCTTGTAGCTCTCTTTATTATCAAAAGGGGAGGGCGTAGAGAATGCTTGAAAAGTTAAAAGAGGCCCCCAAAAAAATCATAGGTACGAAGCAGACCTTGAAAGCAGTTGACAAAGATCAGGTTCAGCTAGTATTCATCGCCCAGGATGCGGAAGAGCATGTGGTTTTACCCCTTAAGGAAATCTGTCTCGAAAAAGGCATTGAAGTTGTGCCTGTAAGTACCATGAAAGAATTGGGGGAGGCTTGCGGAATTCAGGTAGGGGCAGCATCAGCTGCAATCTTAAAAGCATAATCCGTTTGTAAGATGCCCCTATTTGCGGGCATCTTTTTTTTTGTTATACTTACCCTATGGAAGGAGGTGCCAGAGTGCCAACCTTAAATCAATTAGTAAGAAAGGGAAGAAAGAAAGTTGGACACAAATCCGACGCTCCCGCTCTTAAAGGTTCACCCCAGAAGCGAGGAGTTTGCACTGTAGTAAAGACCACCACTCCCAAAAAGCCCAATTCAGCCTTGAGGAAGATTGCCAGGGTAAGACTTACCAATGGTATTGAGGTGACCGCCTATATCCCGGGCATAGGTCATAATCTGCAGGAACACTCGGTGGTACTTATCCGAGGCGGCAGAGTCAAAGACTTACCCGGTGTCAGGTACCACATCATAAGAGGGGCATTGGATGCTGCCGGTGTTGCAGACCGCAAACAGGCAAGGTCTCTTTACGGTGCCAAAAAACCTAAAAAACAATAGTAAAGGAGGGATATGATGCCTAGACGAGGTCATGTGGGGAGAAGGCCAGTTCATGAAGATCCCATTTATCAAGATAAACTGGTAACAAAGCTTATAAACAAGATAATGTATGATGGCAAAAAAGGCACTGCCCAAAAGATATGCTATAGTGCTTTTGACATTGTGGCACAGAAGACCGGCAAGGACCCCTTGGAAGTTTTCCAGGAAGCCATGAAAAACGTAATGCCGGTAGTTGAAGTCAGACCTCGAAGGGTAGGCGGTGCCACCTATCAGGTGCCTTCAGATGTAAGGCAGGAAAGAAGGCTTACCCTTGGGATTAGATGGATAGTAGATTTTGCCAGGAAACGCGGTGAAAGGACCATGGCAGAGAGATTAGCTGGCGAGATTCTCGATGCGGCTAACAACATGGGTGGAGCAGTTAAGAAAAGAGAGGAAACCCATAAGATGGCTGAGGCCAACAAAGCCTTTGCACATTACAGATGGTAAACCACCGTTGAACAGTAAAGACTTGGCGGAAGAAAGGAGTGTAGATTGTGCCTAGGCAAGTTGAACTGGAAAAGATAAGGAATATAGGCATCATGGCACACATAGACGCCGGGAAGACGACTACAACAGAGAGAATACTCTTTTACACGGGCAAAGTTCATAAGATGGGAGAAACGCACGAGGGTTCAGCTGTAATGGACTGGATGGAGCAAGAGCAGGAAAGGGGAATCACCATTACATCGGCTGCTACTACCTGTTACTGGAAGGATCATCGCATAAATATTATCGATACGCCAGGGCACGTGGACTTTACGGTGGAAGTTGAAAGGTCTTTGCGCGTTCTCGACGGTGCAGTTGCTGTGTTTTGTGCTAAAGGGGGAGTTGAGCCTCAATCGGAGACGGTATGGCGTCAGGCGGACAAGTACAGCGTTCCGAGAATTGCCTACATCAACAAAATGGATATCGTCGGAGCAGACTTCGATAATGTCATATCCATGATGAAGGAAAGGCTGGGTGCCAATCCGGTTCCGATTCAGATACCTATAGGCAGTGAAGCGACTTTCAAAGGTATTGTGGATTTAGTCCACCAAAAGGCTTATATATACAATAACGATCTAGGTACAGATATAAGCGAAGAAGACATACCGGAAGATTTGATGGATGAAGCCCAGAAATACCGTGAAAAAATGCTGGAAGCGTTGGCTGATATCGATGAAGAAATAATGATGAAGTACCTGGAAGGTGAGGAAATTTCCGAGGAAGAAATACGAAGGGCTATTAGAAAAGGATGTGTAGAAGTCAAGATCACACCGGTTCTGTGCGGCTCTTCTTACAGGAATAAAGGTGTACAGCTATTATTGGATGCCATAATCTATTATATGCCCTCACCTTTAGACATACCGCCTATTAAGGGCATTAGCACCGAAACCGGTGAAGAAACCGAAAGACATACAAGTGATGATGAGCCATTTTCTGCCTTGGCTTTTAAAATAGTAACCGACCCTTATGTCGGAAAGCTCACATACTTTAGAGTTTACTCCGGGAAGCTAAAATCCGGCTCTTACGTCTACAACTCTACGAAGCATAAAAAAGAACGCATAGGCCGAATCCTTTACATGCACGCGAACCACCGCCAGGAAATCGATGAAGTGATGACCGGCGATATCGTTGCGGCAGTAGGCTTAAAGGATACGGCAACCGGTGATACTCTATCCAGCGAAGAGCATCCCGTTATATTAGAATCCATGCAGTTTCCTGAACCGGTAATTCGCGTGGCAATTGAGCCTAAAACCAAGGCCGACCAGGATAAAATGAGCATTGCCATGCAAAAACTTGCAGAAGAAGACCCGACCTTTAAAACCTATACGGAGCAGGAAACGGGTCAAACCATTATTGCCGGAATGGGAGAATTGCACTTAGAGATAATTGTTGACAGAATGCTGAGAGAGTTTAAAGTAGACGCCAATGTGGGCAAGCCGCAAGTGGCATATAAGGAAACCATACGTAAGAAGGTAAAGGCAGAAGGCAAATTTGTCAGGCAGTCAGGTGGTAGAGGCCAGTACGGCCATGTTTGGCTGGAAATTGAGCCTTTGGAAGCCGGTAAAGGATACGAATTCGAAAATAAAATAGTAGGTGGCGTAGTGCCCAAGGAATTTATACCGGCAGTAGATGCCGGAGTGCGTGAGGCCTTAACCAGTGGCGTCTTAGCCGGATATCCGGTTATCGATGTGAAGGTCACTTTATACGATGGTTCATACCACGAAGTTGACTCTTCCGAGATGGCCTTTAAAGTGGCGGCATCTATAGCCTTCAAGGAAGGCATGAGAAAGGCGTCGCCGGTGCTACTGGAGCCTATCATGAAGGTCGAAACAGTCGTGCCTGAAGAATACCTAGGCGACGTAATTGGAGACATGAATGCCCGCCGCGGGCAGATAGAGGGAATGGAACCTCGCGGAGCGGTCCAGGTAGTTAGAGGCTTTGTGCCGCTGTCAGAAATGTTCGGTTATGCCACCGATTTAAGGTCTAAGACCCAAGGGCGCGGCATTTATACGATGCAGTTTTCTCACTACGCCGAAGTTCCCAAGAATATAGCTGATTCAATAATCAATATGTAAGAAATCAACAAGGAGGATAATCATGGCAAAACAAAAATTTGAGAGGACAAAACCCCATGTAAACATAGGAACAATCGGTCACGTAGACCATGGCAAGACCACCCTTACAGCAGCAATAACCAAAGTATTATCAACAGCAGGCTTATCAGACTTCATTGACTACGACAACATTGACAAAGCACCGGAAGAAAGAGAACGTGGAATAACAATCGCCACATCCCACGTAGAATACGAAACCGAAAACCGTCACTATGCCCACGTAGACTGCCCCGGTCACGCAGACTACGTAAAGAACATGATAACGGGTGCAGCCCAGATGGACGGAGCAATACTCGTAGTATCAGCAGCAGACGGTCCCATGCCCCAGACAAGGGAACACATACTTCTAGCAAGACAAGTAGGCGTACCCTACATCGTAGTATTCCTCAACAAATCCGACATGGTAGACGACGAAGAACTACTAGAACTAGTAGAAATGGAAGTAAGAGAACTACTATCAGAATACGAATTTCCCGGAGACGACGTACCCGTAGTAGCCGGATCAGCCTTAAAAGCCCTAGAGTGCGGCTGCAGCAAGAGAGAATGCGAATGGTGCGGCAAGATATGGGAACTCATGGATGCAGTAGACGAATACATTCCCACACCTGAAAGAGATACCGACAAACCCTTCCTAATGCCGGTAGAAGACGTATTCACCATAACCGGTCGTGGAACAGTAGTAACCGGCAGAGTAGAAAGAGGCACCCTAAAAGTAGGCGACGAAGTAGAAATAGTAGGTCTAAATGACGAGAGCAGAAAGACCGTAGTAACCGGAGTAGAAATGTTCAGGAAACTACTCGACTCAGCGGTAGCCGGAGACAACATAGGCGCCCTACTTCGCGGAGTAAACAGGGACGAAGTAGAAAGAGGCATGGTATTAGCCAAGCCGGGCAGCATCAATCCACACACCAAATTCAAGGGTCAAGTATACGTACTGAAGAAAGAAGAAGGCGGCAGACACACACCCTTCTTTAACGGCTACAGACCGCAGTTCTACTTCAGGACAACAGACGTAACAGGCTCCATCACCTTGCCGGAAGGCACCGAAATGGTAATGCCCGGTGACAACATCGAAATGACCATAGAACTGATATCACCCATAGCAATCGAGCAGGGTCTCAGATTTGCTATTCGCGAAGGTGGCAAGACCGTAGGTGCCGGCGTAGTAGCTGAG
>LFSJ01000035.1 GCA_001512695.1 Tepidanaerobacter sp. DTU063
CGAGCAGATTTGTGGTGTAGACGCTTCTTCGAATGGCTTCATCCATCACATAGAAACTGAATAGACTCGGATCATCTTCAGACAGCTTATCAAGCAGCTTCGGATATTTCTTACCAAATCCTTTGAGGAATGCCACTAGTTCTTGCTTGGCTTCACTCATGTCTTTGGCTTGATAGACTTGCTTTAAGGCACCCATGATCTCCTTGCGATCTTTCACTCTCACCAAACGAGCGATGGATCTCGAAACATGAACCCAACAGGATTGATGGAGCGCTTGGGGAAAGACGGACAGACAAGCATCTCGGATTCCGGTAAGGCCGTCACTAACAAAGAGTTCAACCTGCGCTAAGCCTCGTTGCTTCAGATCCAGTAGCATCTCTTGGTAGTTGTTTGATGACTCGGAAGGAAAGATGGCGTAGTCGAGTACTTCCTTATGTCCCTCAGGCGTGATGCCGACAATGAAGTGGACGGCTTCTTTTGAAACACTGTCACGCCGGACATTGAGCCAAGTCGCATTTAGGAAGATCACCTTATAGTGAGCCTCAACAGGACGCTCATGGAATGCTCGAACTTGTTCCTCCATCGCCTGGCTCATGTTGCTGATGGTTTGTGGGCTGTTGTGTGCGCCGTACATCCGTTCAATCAGTTCACCGATTTCTCTAGTCGTCATGCCTTGTTGATAGAACTTGATTACCATCTGTTCGAGTTCATCCGTTGAGCGCTGGTAAGGAGCGATGGTAACGGGAGAAAATAGCCCATTACGATCTCTGGGCATCACCACGGTGATTGAACCAAACCGAGTTTGAACTTGCCCTTCGTATGGGACATTTCTTGAGTTGCCACTACCATACCCGGCGAATTCATACTTATCGTATTCCAATAGAGCAGTCAGCTCCTGTTGGAGCAGTTCATTGACTGCTTTCTCGATTTCAAGGAGAATCAATTCATCAATTGATTCTCCTTGATAGAGTAATTCCATCAAACTCGTGGTAAAATGACTCATGAGAGGACACCTACTTTCCTTGCTTATGTTTTGTTTTGTCACTTAACATTGTAACAAGGTTGGGGTCCTCTTTGCTATTGGAACCTATTATTCACTTTACACAAGATATTTTACGCTACCAATCTACACCCATAAGTGTAAAAATAAGTAATAATGCTCCAAATGAATAAGTCATTAAATCATTGGCTTTAGCTTTTGCACGATTAGATATAGCAAAATTCCTCCTGCAATAGAAACAATACCTATAAATGAAATAATTAGTGATAAATTTTCATTGTTAATTCCCCCTTTTCATGATTACATTTTCCTTTCTAAATAGTGAGCTGTTATAACCCCTGTAATTTGTCCGATAGCAATAACTCCTACTATCGAAAAAAATACAACTTTACTCATATATCCCATAAAGATAAGAGCGAATAATACAAGAACCAATAATGTAAGTGTTACTTTGTAAGCATTTGCAAGAGAAGCGTTAATAATTGTGATATTTCTTTCATCATTTTCTAATATTTGCATTTCTTTTGTCGGCTTACTGAATATATCACACCCCATTAAAATCAAAATTATCCCAATAAGTGTTGTACCATAGACAACCAAATCTGGACGAGGTACAGGTAGTAGTTGATGTACACCTAAACCATAAGTTAGTAAACCACCTAAAAGAATTATTACACCAAAGAATAATTCTACTTTTTGTATCTTATGCTTCATTTACTTTCCTCCTCATAAATAAAAATTTCTTCAATGCTCATTTC
>LFSJ01000124.1 GCA_001512695.1 Tepidanaerobacter sp. DTU063
GATATTTTGCCCGCTATTGAAAATCCTTTTAATATGTGAAGCATCATCTATCACCGTCAAACTATCCTGGGATCCAACCTCTTGTATATAATGTCTGCTGCAGAATTCATGATAAGCACAAATAGGGTCACGGTTAGGAATATTCCTTGAATCAGGGGATAATCCCTTACCAACACCGCCTGCCGCATCAAGAGCCCCAAGCCGGGGTATTTAAAAACATTTTCAACCAGTATTGTGCCTCCTACTGCCTGGCCTATACTATTGAACATCCTGGTGACAATGGGCAAAGCCGCATTTGACAAGGCATGTCGAAAGAGTATCCGCGCCGTGCCTATTCCTTTGGCCCTGGCAGTTGTCATGTAATCCTTGTTCATCACAGTGATCATGCTGTTCCTGGCAATGAGGAAAAATCCTCCCATCTGAACAGCGGAAAGGGTAAGGGCCGGTAAAAATCCATGATGCACTATATCAAGTAGCCGCTCCATCCATGTAGCGTAATCGGCAAAGGGGGTCATTCCTCCCGAAAGGGGAAACAAGCCCTGCTGGGCTGCCAGGTAGAATAAAAACAGGATTCCTATCAAAAATGGCGGTATCTCTGACACAAAGACCATCGTAGAATAAAGGATGTTGTCTATGGGGCCTTTTCGATGCCAAGCAGACAGGCAGCCCAAAATCGTTCCGGCAAAGCCCCCGATTATTACGGACAATAGCACCAGGGAAACTGACCAGGGGATGCGGTTTTTTATGATCGTCCATACATCATTGCTAAAATATATGCTATATCCAAGGTCTCCCCTTGCCAGGTTTACAAGATAGCGGCCGTATTGGACGAGAACGGGCTTATCTAAACCGTAGTAAGCCTTCTGCCTTTGGATTTCTTCGTCCGAATAACTAACGGTTATTTCCCCCTGTTCACCGGATAAAAAGTAGAAGGGGTCTCCCGGCATGAGCCTGGGCAGGGAAAAATTCAAGGTGATTATTGTGAAAAAGGTCAAGAATAGCTTTAGGATTTTTTTGTTAAACATGGTCATCTTTCCAGGTACGATAATTTGTTGTGAGTTGTTTCATGGTGGTCAAATACATGGACCCAGCCATCGTACTTTTCCGGTTTAAATACCGTATATTCGACAGTATTGTAAAGGGGTAATAGGGGTATTTCATCGGAAATGAGCTTTTGCAGTTCCATTATCATGGACTTTCTGCTCTCCTCATCCAGCTCAGTGAGCTGTTTTTTGCAAAGCTCGGTTATCCGGAGATTGCTATAACCGGGAATAACATTGGATGCAGGGCTGTTGTCCCTTGCAACGGTGACACCGTAGTTTTCCCTGAGGATATCCGCATCCTGGCCCCATCCACCGTGGCCGATTAGGGCAAGTTCGTAGTTTTGTTCTTTTACCCTGCTGTCCCGGGTCTTCATGTCAGTGCTTTGAACCGAAAGATTGATTCCAGCCTTGGCCAGGTTTATTTTCAACAGTTCTGCAATCCTGGCTTCCATCTGGTCATCTGCTATTAGCAGTGTTAAATCCAAGGTCCTGTCGTTTAAGAACTCTTTTGCCTTCTCTATGTCAAATTCATATTTTGTCACATCGGGGTTATACCATATGTGGTCTACGGGGAGATAGCCCGGGCTTGCCGGAACGGCAGCACCTCTAGCAACCTTCTCGATGAGTTCATCTATATCTATGGCGTGGGCTATGGCCTTTCTCACATTGACATCTAATAGTTCCGGCTTTTTCTCCATGTTAAACATCAGCTTGTAGCCCCAGAAAGCCGGACTCTTTAATATTTTATATTCTTTATTATCGGCATACCGGTCCATTAGGTCCTGGGGAACCTTTATTAAATCAATTTCGCCATTTTCAAAGGCCAGCACCGGGTCACTTACCGGGACAAATTCTACTAGGTCGACCAAAGGCTTTGGTCCCCAATAGTCCTCAAAGGCCATAAAGCGGTATGCACCCTGCTCCTGGCTGTAATCGGTAAGTATGTAAGGACCGCATCCTACCAATTTGTCTATGTCCAGCATCTTTTTTGGATCGTCTATGGATTCCCAAATGTGCTTAGGAATAATCCTGACAATGCCCAATCTGTCAAGCACCGTGGCATTGGGCTCGCTTACCACTATCTTGACCTGGTCTTCACCAATAGTTTCTACTTTTTCAATAAAGGGCTTTCCATCGATTAACAAGCTGTTGGAAACCGGGGGATGTTTTAAAAAATACTCAAAGGAAAATTTCACATCTTCGGCAGTTAGCATCTTGCCGTCATGCCACTTTACTCCCGGATTCAATACAAAACTGTACTCCTTACCATCGGGAGATATGCTCCAGTCCTTGGCAAGCCAGGGAATCAGGCCCTCCTCACCTTTTTCCAAAAGGCTGTCGTATATGAGGCGCATCTTTGACATGCCCGGCCCCCTTGAATAGTGGGCAAAGGGGGAGGGAAAACCCCAGTCCCCGCCTTCCAGGCGAATCACCAGGGGAGAGGATTCCTGCTCTTCTATTTTGTCTGCGGTACTTTGCTCGGGCTTTGAGCCGCAGCCGGTAAAAGTAAGGATAACGGCTGCTAGGATAAACATAATGAGCAGTTTTCGTATAATCGTATTTTTCATATGAACCCCTTCTTAATCAGTATTGTCGTCGGAACAAGACACT
>LFSJ01000195.1:0-4316 GCA_001512695.1 Tepidanaerobacter sp. DTU063
AGATGGGTTCGAAAGATCAGTTAAACGAGAGAACACTGTATCAGTACATTCACCCCGATGTTTGTCAGTCTTGCCAGCTGCTTATGGGCATGACGGTCCTGAAAGAAGGTAGTGTTTGGAACACTTTCCCATGCCATACGCACGACAGGAGGATGGAAGTATACCTATATTTTGACATGCCCGAAGATGCTATGGTGTTTCATATGATGGGCGAGCCCCAGGAGACAAGACATATTATAATGAGAAATGAAGAAGCAGTCATTTCCCCCTCCTGGTCGATTCACATGGGTGTAGGAACTCGAAGGTATACATTTATATGGGGAATGGTAGGAGAAAACCAGACCTTTACCGATATGGATCACATAGATGTGAGGGATTTGTTATAATTAAAAGCACCGAATCTCCCCTCCATCGAGCCCCAAAAAACCCGTCCCTTTATACAGGGGCGGGTTAAATTTTTTGTATGATATAATTTTTTAGCCGATGTAATGACATTGACAATTAAAGATGGAGATACGCTCATATCCGACGGTACATGAACAGCAAGACCAATTTTTGTTCCAAATTTTCTTTATGAAAAGCAATATATATGCTAAAATGGAAACTGCTACAATAATTTGCTGCAACATGGGAGAGGATACACTTGACGGCTCAAATTCATGCATTTCGTGTATTTGATAAGAATTTTGTTCTAGACGTAAACAGCGGATCGGTATTGCAGATTGATGATTTGGCTTTTGATGTCCTAAAGAACTATTACTTAGATTCCGAGGAAAAGGCTTTGCAGGATCTTCAATCAAAATATCCCAAAGCAAAAATAGAAGAAGTCCTCGACGAAATTCAAATTTTAAAAGAAGAAGGCTACCTTTTTACCGACATGGATCTTAAGCCGGTTTTAGAAAAACTGGAAAACAGCTATCATGTGAAAGCCCTATGCCTTAACGTAGCCCATGACTGCAATTTGCGCTGCAAATACTGCTTTGCTTCAAAAGGCGATTACAGCGGAAAACGAGAATTGATGAGCCCCCAAATAGGAAAAATGGCCGTTGATTTTTTGGTAAATAATTCGGGTAACATGAGAAACCTAGAAATTGATTTTTTTGGCGGGGAACCCCTTATGGCTCTTGAAACGGTAAAAGAGGTAGTTTCATATGCAAAGGGCCTGGAGAAAGAACATCCCAAGGAATTTCACTTTACAATTACCACAAACGCCCTCTTGATTGATGACGATGCAATTAAGTACCTGCATGAAAACATGGACAATATAGTATTAAGTCTTGATGGGAGAAAACATGTCAATGACTATATTCGTGTAAGGGCTGATGGAAGCGGGTCTTATGATGATATAGTATCAAATATAAAAAAAATGGTGGCAATGAGAGAAAGGGATAAAAAAGAATATTATGTGCGGGGCACCTTTACCAGGTATAATTTAGATTTTGCCAAAGACGTCTTTCATTTGGCAGATTTAGGATTTAGGGAAGTATCCATAGAGCCCGTAGTTGGAAGCGATGGGGATTACTTGTTAAAGGAAGAAAATTTGCCGATCCTTTATGAGCAGTACGGTCAGATTGCTACAGAGTATATAAGACGAAAAAAATCCGGAAAAAATCCCTTTAGATTTTATCATTTTAACATGGATATATATCATGGCCCCTGCATATATAAAAGATTGTGGGCTTGCGGGGCAGGTAGAGATTATCTGGCGGTAACGCCATCAGGAGATATTTACCCATGCCATCAATTTGTAGGTCAAAATGAATTTCTCATGGGTAATGTATTTGAAGGCAGGCTAAAACAAGACATAGTCGACTTGCTTAAACAAAGCCATGTCTTTGCTAAAGAGGAATGCCCTAGCTGCTGGGCGCGATATTTCTGCAGTGGCGGCTGCAATGCCAATAATTTTTTAATAAACGGCGATATGAAAAAACCCTATCATATAACATGTGAATTACAAAAAAAGCGAATTGAATATGCAGTTTATTTAAACTCCCAACAGGAAATCATCTCCTCCGCTTACAATAATTTGTATAGAAATTGGCAAATTTAAGGGAATATTAGCAGATATTGCAATCTGAATACAAAAAATGAGACTTTTGGGCCATGGCCATAGTTGCATAAATAGTGCCGATGTGGTAAAATATTCCCATATTAACAGAAATTTTCATGCAGTAAAGGAGTAGTGTGGATGGTCCAGTTAGCACTTGAGATAGATGAAGCAAAAAGGCAGTTATATTCGGCCATTGAATCCAAGGAAAGCTTGATAAATAAGGAAGTTTATTTGATCAGTTCAAAACTTGACAAGCTTATCTTTGAATATCAGTTGAAAGTCGTAAACAATGGAATTTTTTAATTGACTGTAAGAATATGACATGATGCCTCTAAATAGACAAAAATTTGATCGTCTATTTGGAGGTGTTTTTTTATGAATTTTAAAGGCTGCCTTTTGACAAACTAAAGAGGAACAGCAATATCATGGAAGTATAAAAATGGCTTATCATATCAATAGTGAGTGTTAGCCTGCGGGGCTTGTGAACCTGAGTGCCCAACCGATGCCATTATCGAAGGCGAAATATATAAAATAGATGCAGAAAAATGTATTGATTGTGGCGCCTGTGCCGATGTTTGTCCTGTGACTGCCATATCGCCGAATGAATAATATTTGCAGTCGAATTAGCAATCCTGGTGAACATATATGATGTTCTTTTTATTGCTCATAAATTCGAGAATTTTTATGGGGCTTTTTGCCTTTATTTTTTTACCGCATTTCAAACAGAAATACCCTGATGAATTCATATTTCCATAACTGGTTTTTATCGGAAGGTTGCCGTATTTTAGCCAGCTTTTCCATCCGCTTTTACAAAACTGCTTTCTGTTGTCGTAATCTGCATATACCCAGCGTAAAAGTTTATGAAAGTGAAAGGGAAATTTTGTATATGATATATAACTTTGGGGCAATCCCAAAGAAATGGCGTAGTTTTCAAAAGCTTTTTCAACTTTTTCCTGCAGTGCGCCTTCAATCTTTACGCTATTCCATCGGTATCCCTTTAAAGTTAGATATTCACGGAGAAAGTCAAAGATATATCCTTGGCAAAGCTGTATCTCTTCGTCAAGAGGTATATCCAGCTCCTTGAAAAAATTCGATATTATGTAGACCACATATTTCTGATATTTTTTTTGTTTAAAATTTTCAGGTGTATAACATTCCAAAGGAATAAAGTCATATTTAAATATGTTATGCTCAGGCAAATAAAGTCCTATACAGGTTCCGCCTATTAAGCTTCCGCTGCCTGCATCGTCTATTTGTAACATCGAATCAGCTCCTAATGCCTATTATGGCATATTTAAAAACAAAAAAACCACCTTTTGGTGGTTTTAGAGCAAAAGTATTAAATTGTGCGTTGTAAAGTGGTAAGCAAAATTATTAATGGTCGGGGCGGCGGGATTTGAACCCACGGCCTTTCGGACCCGAACCGAACGCGCTACCAAGCTGCGCTACGCCCCGACAAAGATTATTATACTATAATCAATACTTTATTTCAAACCCTTTTTTGTTTTTTATGCCCATGTAAAATTATCGGTATTAGCTAGCAATGAAGGGGATAATATAAAAATAAACGAAAAAAAGCAGGAATTTTGTAGAAAAAGGAGAAGATGTCCATGTCTATAATAATTGAGGAGGTCGGAGTTTTGGATAATATCTTCAAACGGAAAAGCTTGAAGAATGGTATTAACATATACATCCATTCTACATCGAAATTTAAGACAATTACTTTTTACTTATTTATTCACCAAAATTTAGCACGTAATACCGCAACGAAAACGGCACTTTTGCCCTTTGTCTTGAAACGGGGCAGTAAGAGTTATCCCACATCGAGGAAACTCAATTTGTTCCTGGAAGAACTGTACGGAACGACTATTGGAGGCGATATCTTAAAGCGTGGCGAGATACAAATAGTTCAATTTTTCATGGAAATAGTAAATGACAACTACATCCCCGGAGGAAACATATTGACAAAAGCTTTGACTGCCTTTAGGGATATGATATTAGACCCAGTTGTGGAAGGGGGAGCTTTTAAAAAGAGTTATGTTGACCAGGAAAAGGATGTTTTAAAAAGAAACATAGAATCGCTTTACAATGACAAGTTTAATTATGTCATCGAAAGATGTTTCCAAGAAATGTGTAAAGATGAAGCTTTCAGCATTTACAGATACGGCAATGTGGAGGATTTGGATTTTATCGACAACGAGAATCTGTATAGTTTTTACAGGGAATGCCTGTCATCCTGTCCGATAGATTTCTTTGTGCTGGGCGA
>LFSJ01000195.1:4352-37719 GCA_001512695.1 Tepidanaerobacter sp. DTU063
CAAAACAGGTGAAAACCAACTTTGTGACCAAGTTCATCCAAGAGCCGAATTATGCTGAGGAAAAGCAGGATGTGAATCAAGGCAAGCTGACAATGGGTTTTAGGACGAATACGAAATACAGCGATGAGGATTATTATTCGCTGATGGTGTACAATGGAATCCTTGGCGGTGGCTCCCATTCTAAGCTCTTCCAAAATGTCAGAGAAAAGGCCAGTTTAGCATATTATGCCTTTTCAAGGCTGGAGAAGAACAAGGGTTTGATGATTGTAAGCAGCGGAATAGATTTCGATGATAGGGAAAGGGCCATTGAAATAATAAATCAGCAGCTCGAGGATATTCGTGAGGGAAAGATTTCGGATTATGAATTTGACAGTACCATAAAGTGTCTTGTCAATTCCTTTAAGGAAGCCGCCGATAATCCAGCCATGATTATCAGCCTGTATTTAGACGGTATTTTAAACGGTGTCCAGAGGAGCACAAAGGAGATCATCGAAAACCTATATAAAGTGACAAAAACCGATGTGGTAAATGTTGCTGAAAGAATCTGTTTGGACACGGTATTCTTTCTTAATAAAAAGTGAGTCGGAAGGTGGTTAATGATGGAAAGCTGTTTAGCGGAACGCTTGTTTTCAAAGGAAACACAAAGCGGCCTCAAAGTATATGTCCTGCCAAAAAAGGATTATAATAAAATATTTGCCATGTACTCTACCAATTACGGGTCAATAGACAGCGAATTCATAGTGCCGGGTACGGGGGAACACTTAAAAGTTCCGGAAGGCATAGCTCACTTTTTAGAGCATAAAATGTTTGAAATGGAATACGGAAACGTATTTGATAAGTTCTCCGAGCTGGGTGCCTCCCCCAATGCCTATACCAGTTATACCAATACCACATATCTCTTTTCGGGCACATCCCATTTCAGAGAAAGCCTTAAATTGCTGCTGGAATTCGTTGAGTCTCCATATTTTACAGAGGAAAGCGTTGAAAAAGAAAAAGGCATAATTACTCAAGAACTCAGAATGTATGAAGATGAGCCCGAGTGGCAGCTTCTGCTCAACCTTTTAAAATGCTTGTACCACAAACACCCCGTTAGGATTGATATCGGGGGTACGGTGGAATCCATACAAAATATTGATGTCGAAACCTTGTATAAGTGTTACCATACTTTTTACCATCCCAGCAATATGATTTTATTCGTCATAGGTTGCATAGATCCCGAGGAAGTTTTCGAACTGGTTGAAAAAAATGAGGCATCAAAAGGCTTATCGCCGCAGGCTGAAATAAAAAGGATATATCCCGAAGAACCGACCACCATCCATAAAGTAAGCCATGAGGTAAAGCTTGATGTTAACGAGCCCCTGTTTTTAACGGGCTTTAAGGATGCTGATGTGGGTTCCGATGGAAAGGCCTTATTGAAAAAAGAGATAACAACTGAATTGTTATTGGAAATCATGTTTGGCAGAAGCTCGGAATTATTTGAGCGCCTTTATGAAGAAGGTCTCATCGATGATAGGTTTAGCTTCGGATATGAAGGGCATAAGGATTACGGCTTTTGCACGATAGGCGGCGAGACAAAGGACCCAGAGAAACTGCACGGGGAACTTCTTGGGTGTATTTCGAGCACCATAGAAAAAGGTATAGACATTGAGGACTTTCAGCGAGTTAAAAAGAAGTATACGGGGGAATTTATATCCGGTTTCAACTCCCTTGAGTTTATTGCGACGAATTTTGTGTCTTACCATCACAAAAACATTAATATTTTCGACTACTTAAAGGTTTTAGAGGAAATAACCATGCAGGATGTCACAGAACGACTGAATAGTTTCTTTGATTTTTCCAGAAATGCTACATCCTTGGTAATCCCTAAATAGTTCGTTAGGCGCATATACAAATGAGGAAAAGCCTATGTATTTTAGATGGATTAATTCCATCTTTTTTTTTGTCAAAAGAAGGATTTATAAAAGATTCATAGAATAGAATAAGTGGGGAGAAGTGGAGTGAAGTGGTAAGATACACCATTAAAGTGGAGTGAAAAATAATGTTTATCGGCCAGTTTCAGCATTCCCTTGATCAAAAAGGCAGATTGATAATCCCCTCAAAGTTTCGGGAGGACCTTGGCCAGAGCTTTGTTTTGACCAAAGGTTTAGACGGCTGTCTTTTTGTATATCCTAGAGATGAGTGGGCTGTGCTGGAACAAAAGTTAAAAACTCTTCCCTTCACTCAAAAAGATGCCCGTGCTTTTATAAGGTTCTTTTTTGCAGGAGCAGTGGAGGCTGAAATGGATAAACAGGGCAGAATACTGATCCCTCCGCAGCTTAGGGAACATGCCGGCATCGAAAGAGATGTTGTAATTATTGGCGTTTCCAACAGAGTAGAGATATGGAGTCAGGAGCAATGGGAAGCCTACAGTGTCAAGGCTGCTGAGTCTTACGAGGATATTGCTGAAACCCTGGACTTAGGCATATAGGAGTTGTGCTAATGAATTACCATCACGTGCCTATACTATTAAACGAGGTCATTGAAATATTAAATCCCAAACCCGGGGGTGTGTATGTTGATGCAACACTGGGTGGTGGAGGGCATTTTAGGGAACTAATAAAGAAGGCAGAGTATAGCGGAACTTTTATTGGAATAGACCAGGACGAAGCGGCAATTTCAAATGCAAGGCAAATATTTTCTAAATATCAAGGAGACATCAGACTTATTCACGATAATTTTTCTAACGTTAAAAAAATCATCAGAGAAAACAATATAAGTGCCATCGATGGAATCCTTTTTGATTTAGGGGTCTCATCTCACCAATTGGATAAGGGGTCAAGGGGCTTTTCGTACATGCAGGATGCAGTCCTCGATATGAGAATGGACAAGCGCAATCCCCTAACCGCAAAAGACGTGGTCAATGAAATGTCCAGAGAGGAACTAAAGCGCATAATTAGGGAGTATGGCGAAGAACCCTGGGCAGGGCGCATTGCCGATTTCATCTGCGAAAGGCGCAAGCAGCAAAAGATAATCACAACGGGACAATTAGTAGACATTATAAAGGATGCCATACCTGCCAGGGCCAGGCGAAAGGGCGGTCATCCTGCCCGCAAGACTTTTCAGGCCCTTCGCATATACGTGAACAAGGAACTCGAAATTTTAGAATCGAGCATTAAGGATGCAGTTGAACTGTTAAAACCCGCAGGTAGAATTTGCGTCATAACTTTTCACTCACTGGAAGATAGAATTGTCAAAGACGCATTTAAGTTTTTAGCCAGCGATTGTATCTGTCCAAAAAATGCTTTAATCTGCACCTGTAATCACTTTAAAACCATTAAGATTTTAACATCAAAACCCATATATCCTTCACAAGGAGAAATCGAAGTTAACCCTCGGGCTCGGAGTGCAAAATTGAGAGCTGCAGAAAAGCTTTCTGTTCTAAAACCGAGAAAGGGTGAATAAAGTGGTAGTAGCTGAAAGGGAATTACAGAGGAGAAGTTTTTATAGGGAAGAAGCATATCAGCGCGAAATACACAGGCGACAGCAAAAAAGCCATTCAAATCACAAATTGCGGTACATATTAAGGCTTGCTGTTATTGCCCTTTTGCTTTTTGCGGTTTTGTACAGATTTTCCGTCATTACCGAGTATCAGTACAGAATTGAAAAACTGCAGTCCGAAATTGAAGATATCAGTATGCAGAATGAGCGTTTAAGGGTGGAAATAGCCAGTCTCAAATCCATAGCTCGAATTGAAGATATTGCCATAAACAAATTAAATATGAAAGAACCGGACAACAGACAATTCATATATTTAAATTCGAAATAAGAGTGGATGTGGGTGAAAAATAAATGACGGTTCCTCAACAGCTTATTAAAAGGAGATTGATTATACTCCTTTTATTTTCATTGATTTTCAGTTTTCTTTTATTAGGACGTGTCTTCTGGATACAGTTTGTTCGGGGAGATGAACTTAAAGAGCGGGCACTTAACCAATGGACAAGTGATGTGCCCGTCGAACCAAAACGGGGAACTGTATATGATAGAAATAAAAATCCTCTGGCCATTAGTGCTACAGTGGACACAGTAGTGGCAAGCCCGCCAGACATTAAAGACATAGAAACAACAGCAAATTTACTGTCTACCGCTTTAAATATGGACCGGGAAGAACTTGAGGAGACATTAAGAGAGGCTAAAAACAAGAAAAAAGGTGCCATATACATAAAGCGCAAGATAACTGAGGAGGAATCGGAGACAGTAAGGAATCTAAAACTTAGCGGCATCTATTTTACAAAGGAGCATAAGAGATTTTATCCCGAAAGGAATCTATGCTCCCATGTGTTGGGATTTACCGGTATAGACAGTCAGGGTCTCGATGGTATAGAATTGGTCTATGAAAAGTATCTTAAAGGGACTCCCGGCAGGATAGTTTCCGAAAAAGATGCTTTGAGCAGAAAACTACCTTTTGGAGTCGACAAATACATACCCCCCGAAGATGGTTTAGATTTAGTACTTACAATTGATAAAATTATCCAGCACATTGCTGAAAGGGAACTTGAGAAAGCCCTCGCCGAGCACAATGCCAAAAGGGGAACAATTATAGTGATGGATCCTAAGACGGGTGAAATACTGGCCATGACAAATAAACCCGATTATGATCCGAATAATTACGGCGAGTTTTCTCAGATACTCTGGCGAAATGCAGCTGTATCAGATGTTTACGAGCCTGGTTCCACTTTTAAGATAGTAACTGCGTCGGCTGCCCTGGAGGAAGGTGTAGCAAGACCCGAGGATAAGTTTTACGATCCCGGCTATGCTATGGTTTCGGGAGTCAGAATAGGTTGTTGGTATCATGGGGGCCACGGAAGCCAAACCTTTATTCAATTGCTTGAAAATTCGTGTAATCCCGGCTTTGTAGAACTGGGAATGAAACTCGGCAAGGATAGGTTTATGAAGTACATTAAGGGTTTCGGTTTCGGGGAGGTGACCGGAATCGATTTGCCGGGGGAAGCCCGAGGCATTTTAGACCCATCGAAAGTTGGGCCGGTTGAACTTGCCACAATTACTTTTGGCCAGGGAATATCTGTGACGCCTGTACAGCTCATTACGGCACTTTCCACCATTGCCAACGACGGTAAACTAGTCCAGCCCCATGTGGCAAAAGCTATAGTGGATAAAGAGGGAAACACGGTCCAAGAGTTTTCCCCAGCTCCCCTGCGTCAGGTCGTGTCATATGAAACCGCCCAGGAAATGAAAAAGATTCTTGAAAGCGTCGTCACCAACGGGACCGGAGGAAGGGGCAAGGTAGAAGGCTTTAGAGTTGCCGGCAAGACTGGTACGGCGGAGAAATATTCTCCTGGAAAATACGTAGTCTCTTATATGGGTTTTGCACCGGTTGATGACCCCAAACTTGCCATTTTGGTCATAATAGATGAACCTACCGGAGGGCTAATATACGGTGGAACAATTGCTGGGCCGGTTTTTCAGAAAGTGATGGCTGATTCTCTAAACTATCTGGGCATAGAACCCAATATTGAGCAGGTAGAAGAAAGAGAACATGTTGCGGTCCCTGACTTGCGCAACCTGTATGTCGAGGATGCAAGGAAGATATTAATGCAGAACGGTTTGTCGGTCCGGATTGAGGGGGAAGGCTATGTAGTGACTGAACAGGTGCCCATGCCGGGGGCGGAAGTAAAGAAAAACACTGTAGTACTGCTTAAATTGTCCGATTCCCGCACAAATAAAGATCCCGTGACTGTCCCTGATTTGACGGGCAGAACAATCAAAGAGGCTACCGACATCATACATGCCATCGGCCTAAACATCGAAATAGAAGGGAGCGGGTATGCAGTAAAACAAAATCCACCGGCAGAAGCAGAAGTAGGTTTAGGGACTACAGTCAAAGTTGAGTTTTCTCAGAAACCATGAGATTTGAAATTAGATTCAGCAACAGTTAAAATAGATTTGACATCAGAATAAAAAAAGAGGGTTACTATGAATATCTGTGAATTAATAAAGATTCTACCTGGTCTAATTTCTGTAGAAGGTCCTCTGGATGTGAAAGTAAATTCGGTAGTGGATGATTCAAGATGCGCAAAGAATGGGGCGCTCTTTGTGGCAGTGACCGGCGAGAATTTTGATGGCCACGATTTTATACATGATGCAATAAAGTTCGGAGCTAAAGCTGTAATTGGTGAAAAATCACTTCATTTTACAAATGATATAACGTATATTAGGGTGAAAAACAGCCGAAAAGCTTTGGCAAAAAGTTCTGCATGGTTTTACGGCTTCCCCGCTGATAAATTAAAGCTTATCGGAGTTACGGGAACCAGCGGCAAAACCACAACAACCTACCTAATAAGGGCCATGCTAAATGAAGTAGGGGCAAGGTCGGGACTGATCGGCACCATAGCCAACGTTATAAACGATAAACAACTTCCTACATCTTTTACCACTCCCGGGGCTTTGGAGCTAAATCAGCTCTTTTTACAGATGCTGGAGCATAACGTGGATTATGTGGTTATGGAGGTGTCCTCTCACTCGCTGAAACTTCATCGGGTGGAAGGCTTGCAATTTCAAGTAGGAGTATTTACCAATCTCACGCGAGATCATCTGGATTTTCATAAAAGCTTTGAAGACTATTTCTCTTCAAAACAAAAACTCTTTCAACAATCTAAACGGGCAGTAATTAATATCGACGATGATAGCGGTAAGAAGCTACTCGATGCTATAAACGTTCCCGCATTGACTTTCGGTATAGAAAATTCAGCCGACTTAATAGCACAAAATGTAAGGCAAAGCAGCAAAGGGGTTTTTTACGATCTCATTTATAAAGATAAGAAGTATTCTGTATCTTACGGTGTGCCCGGTCTTTTTAGCGTATACAACTCGCTGGCAGCCTTAGCCGCCGGGATTTCTCTCGGCTTTGCCATGGACAGTTTAATAAAAGCCTTGCAGAATGTTGAAGGGGTGCCGGGTAGGTTTGAACTTATAAAAAACGATCGGGGCATAATTGTCATTGTGGATTATGCCCATAAACCGGACGGCTTAAAAAATGTGCTTTATACTATGAGGGAGTTTAGCAAGGGGAGGATAATTACAGTTTTCGGATGTGGCGGAGACAGAGACAGGGGCAAAAGGCCTATAATGGGCAAAATATCGACAGAGCTATCAGATTTCACTATTATTACATCGGATAATCCCAGGGGCGAGGATCCGGAAGCCATTATCCGGGAAATTGAAAAGGGAGCGGTTGGCAAAAACTATATGAAAATTCCTGATAGGCAAGAGGCAATTAAAGCAGCTTTGAGCATAGCTAAGAAAGGCGATGCGGTGCTCATTGCGGGAAAGGGCCATGAAACTTATCAGATTATAGGCGATAAGAAGATACACTTTGATGATAGAGAGATAGCAAAAGAGTTCTTATATGGCGGAGGAGCATCAGATGAAAACATTAAACCTTAGAGAAGTCATAGAGGCAACCCGAGGCAAATATTCAGGCAAACACTTTGATATACTAATTAAAGGCGTCTCAACGGATTCCAGAACGATAAGAGAAAATGACTTGTTCATCCCCTTGGAAGGACCAAACTTTGACGGTCACGATTTCATAAGACAGGCCTTTGAAAAAGGGGCAACAGCTGTCCTTTGCGAGGAAAGCAAAAGGGAGAAAGTAAAGGCTCTACCTGGCGATAAAGTTATCTTTGTTGACAACACTCAACTGGCATTGCTAGATTTAGCCGCCTATTACAGGGCGCTTTTTCCCATACCCTTTGTTGCTGTAACCGGCAGTGTAGGTAAGACTACCACTAAAGAGATGATTGCTGAGGTACTAAAAAGCAGGTTCAGAGTTTTAAAAACACCGGGAAATTTAAACAATGAAATCGGGGTCCCCCTTACTATGTTCCTGTTGGACGAATGTCACGATATAGGGGTAGTTGAGATGGGTATGAGCGGCCTGGGAGAAATCCGCAGATTAGCTAATGTCGTAAAACCAAAAGTGGCCGTCATAACAAACATTGGAGTGACGCACATAGAAAAACTGGGAAGCAGGGAGAAAATCGCGCAGGCAAAGATGGAAATACTTGAGCCACTTACAGGAAAAGACATAGCGGTGCTCAATGCTGACAGCGCAGAATTGTGGAGGGCAAAGGAAGGGATTGTACCTAAAACTGTGTTCTTCGGCAGGGAGGCCGGAGATATCAGGGCAAAAAATATTGTTTCGGATGACGATGAAATTAAGTTTGACGTATACGGTTGCTATGGAGAGGCGACTTTTACGGTCTCATTGCCGGGAGTTCACAATGTAAATAATGCTTTGGCAGCTATAGCAGTAGGTTTTGAAATGGGTCTTAGCAAAGAAGAGATACAGGCGGGACTTAAAAAGCTGAAGCTGCCGGAAATGAGGCTTCAATTGAAGCAATCCTTTTTTGGAGCCGAGGTCATTGACGATGCGTACAATGCCAGCCCAGATTCCATGAAAGCTGCCCTTGATTATTTAGAACAAAGGGGTAGGGATAAGAAAAAAGCCGCCATATTAGGTGATATGCTGGAATTAGGCAATATTGCAAGCAGCGCCCATTTTGAGATCGGCAAGTATGCGGCGAAAAAAGCTGACATGATTGTTGCCATAGGCAGCTTTTCTGAAGACATTAAGAAGGGTGCATTGGAAGGCAAAATTGACGTTAACTGTGTCCATGCATTCAAAGCCCTTGAACAGGCCTCAGCAGAGATTATAGGACTAGTGGAAGACTGTGATATAGTTCTAGTGAAAGCTTCAAGAGGTATGAAGTTGGAGCAGATTACTGAGCTTTTAGTCAGGGGGTCTTAAGTTGGGTGTGCAATTTATTACAGCTCTAGTCTCATTTATTATTACCGCTGTATTGGGCATATTATTAATACCGGTATTGGACAAACTCAAATTTGGACAAAGGGTTAGAGATGATGGTCCCCAGAGTCACTTGAAAAAAATGGGGACTCCCACTATGGGCGGCATTATTTTCATCCCCGCCATCGCACTGGCAACACTTTTGTTTTCAGATATTAATGTGGACACTGTTGCGCTTATTTTTATTATTACGGGATTTGGGCTAATAGGTTTTGCTGATGATTTTATAAAGATCAGCAAAAAACGGTCTTTAGGCCTTAGAGCTAATCAAAAACTACTATTTCAACTTTTGCTCTCTGCGGGTCTGATGATTTATATATTTGCATACTATGCTAAGCCCACAGAAATAATCATTCCCCTTCATCACCTAAGACTCGATCTTGGATTATTCTACATTCCCTTTACTGTCTTTCTCATATTGGGCACGGTAAACAGCGTAAATCTTACAGATGGATTAGACGGACTTGTTTCGGGAATCATTGCGATAATTGCATTTTTTTATACGGCCCTTTTAGCACAAAGCAACTTAAATCTGGCCATTTTTAGTTCTGCCGTAACGGGAGGATGCTTGGGGTTTCTGTTGTTCAACCGCCATCCTGCAAGGGTTTTCATGGGCGACACTGGTTCTTTGGGCTTAGGTGGTGCCCTGGCAGCCATAACAGTGTTATCCCGAAGTCATCTTTTTCTTGCAATCATCGGCATTATATTCATAATCGAAACTCTTTCGGTTATCTTGCAGGTACTTTCTTTTAAATTCACCGGAAAAAGAATACTTAAGATGAGCCCCATTCACCACCATTTCGAATTGTGCGGATGGAGCGAGCGGAAGGTAGTTCATACTTTTTGGTTGATTACCTTAATTGCAGGTATTCTTGCTTTAATGATGTTTATGTAGCTTTTCGAGTAATACCTTAGGAAATAGAGAAAGGGGAAATCAGAAAGTGGAACTGAAGGGGAAAAACGTGCTGATATTAGGACTAGCCAGGAGCGGGATTGCTGCTGCCATAGAATTGATAAACCTAGGGGCGAAAGTAACCGCCAGCGACATGAAGAGCAAGGGAGAATTGAAAGATATTGCCGCTTTGGAATCAAAAGGGGCACAGTTAGTCTTTGGAGAACATCCGCTGAGCCTTTTAAATGGATGCGACCTGATAGTTCTTAGCCCCGGTGTTCCGAGTGATATAAACATTTTGGATGAAGCCAGAAAGAGAGATATACCCATAATCAGTGAATTGGAACTGGGCTTTTGGTTTGCAAAAGCCCCGATAATTGCAGTTACAGGCACTAATGGTAAAACAACAACAACAACTTTAATCGGCGAAATCTTTAAAAATGAGGGCAAAAATATTACTTTGGCAGGCAACATAGGCATTCCGTTAGTCAGGGAAGTTGAAAAAGCCGAGGCAAAGGACTTCTTGATAGTGGAAGTTAGCAGTTTTCAGTTGGAAAATATCATGCATTTTAAGCCTAAAATAAGCGTAATATTAAATATCAGCGAAGACCACTTAAACCGTCACAAGACTTTTGAAAATTATATTGAAACCAAGGCTAGGATTTTTGAAAACCAAACTGAAGAAGACTATGCGGTGTTGAACTATGATGACCCAATTGTCAGGTCTTTTATTAAGAGGATAAAGGCCAAGACTATGTTCTTTAGCCAAAAGGAAGAGCTTTCCCGCGGAATTTATGTAAAAAACGGTGTAATAGTAATAAGGGAAAACGGCAAGATATATCCCCTGCTTAAGGCTGAAGAGCTGGGGATAAAAGGAAGCCACAACCTTGAGAATGCCTTAGCAGCAGCTTGTGTGGCGTGGATTTGCCGGATCAATTTGAACAATGTAGCCGAGACTCTAAAGGACTTTCATGGCGTAGAGCATAGACTGGAGTTTGTTGCCGAAATTGGTCAAGTCAAATTTATTAACGACTCAAAAGCTACAAATCCACATTCGGCTCAAAAGGCCATAGAAGCTTTAAATGAACCCATCGTCCTCATTGCCGGTGGTTACGATAAAAAAAGTGATTACACGGATTTCATCAGGGCTTTTAGCGGAAAGGTTAAAAAGCTGATTCTCATAGGGGATACTGCCGACGTTATAGAGGATGCTGCCAAAAAACAGGGTTTTTATGACATTCAAAAAACTGATTCCCTGCAGCAGGCCGTAAAACTTGCATATAGTGCCGCGACGCCCGGCGATGTGGTGCTCTTATCTCCTGCTTGTGCCAGTTGGGATATGTTTGAGAGCTTTGAAGAAAGGGGACGAATTTTTAAAGAGGCAGTATATTCTTTGAAAACCTGAAGGAGTGATATATGTGTCCCGGAGGCCACCGGATTTTGCCATACTCTTTACGGTCCTCATACTGGTATGTTTCGGTATGATAATGGTGTTTAGTTCTAGCAGCGTGAGGGCGTATTATTTTTATAACGATAGTTTTTATTTTTTTAAAAGACAGTTGCTCTGGTCCCTCTTGGGCTTTGTAGCAATGGTATTTTTTATGAATTATGACTACTGGAAGATAAAAAAACATGAAAAACTAATCGTTTTTATCATGTTTTTGCTGCTGGTGCTGGTGCTGATTCCCGGAATCGGTAAGAAAGTCAACGAAGCTCGCCGCTGGATAGGCATAGGAGCTTTGACATTACAGCCCTCTGAAGTTGCAAAGCTAGGGATGATCATATATCTTTCCTGTGGATTGGAACGAAAAGGGGACAAGGTCCAATCTTTTTTCAAGGGATTGTTGCCATTTTTATTGGTAATGGGAGCTGTTTGCGCCTTGATTTTGAAGGAGCCGCACCTGAGTGCCACGGTGCTCATCGGAATGACTACACTTGTAATGCTGTTCGTAGGTGGTGCTAAAATGGCCCATATGATCGGCTTGGGGGCTGCAGGCTCTGCCTTGGCAGTTATGCTGGCATTGAGCAAACCTTATAGACTAAAGCGCATACTATCTTTTATAGACCCATGGAAAAACCCAAGTGAAGAGGGATACCATATAATCCAATCACTATACGCCTTGGGTTCAGGCGGATTGATAGGCGTAGGCATCGGTCAGAGTAGGCAAAAATTTTTTTATCTTCCAGAGCCTCAAACCGATTTTATTTTTTCGGTTATCGGAGAGGAACTTGGGTTTATAGGTGCAGCCTTTGTAATAATAGCCTTTATGTTTTTTATCTGGAGGGGCTACAGGACGGCGATGGCTGCACCGGATATGTTCGGAAAGCTTTTGGCAACCGGCATAACCACTCTTATAGCTTTACAATTTTTGATAAATGTAGCCGTAGTAACCGCATCGGTACCGGTGACGGGTATGCCGCTTCCCTTCATAAGCTACGGTGGCTCTTCCCTTACGATAACCATGTGTCAAATTGGAATTTTATTAAATATTTCCAGATACGCGGAGGTTGCTTAAAATGCCAGCAAAAAAGGTTATTCTTGCTGGTGGCGGGACCGGCGGTCATATTTATCCAGCTATAGCAATTGCACAGGCAATCCGTAAATCGTTTCCCGATTCAGATATCCTCTTTATAGGAACGGAAAGAGGTCTTGAAAAAGAATTAGTCATAAAGGCGGGGTTTCCCTTAAAAACCATAAGGGTGAGGGGGTTTCGGCGCAAGCTATCAATAGACACCCTGATTTCTGTTAAAGAATTAGTCCATGGAGCCATGGATTCAATAGGTTTATTAAAAAGGGAAAAACCCGATATTGTCATAGGGACCGGGGGTTATGTAGCAGGCCCTGCCGTTTTTTTTGCTTCTATCTTGGGGATCCCTACTGCCATCCACGAACAAAATGTTACTCCCGGCGTTACAAACAAAATACTGTCACGCTTCGTCGATAAAATTTTTATAAGTTTTCCCGATTCTATGAAATACTTTCCCAAAGAAAAAACTCTCCTTTCTGGCAATCCCGTTAGAAAAGAAATCACAAAAGGGAACAGACTTATGGCTTTAAAAAAATTCGGCCTATCTCCGGATTTGCCCGTGGTTTTATGTTTTGGAGGCAGTCAGGGTGCTGCACGCATAAATGATGCTGTTTGTCATATTATTGAAGCAATAAAAGATGCTGCGAGCTTTCAGTTAATACATATTACGGGCAAGAATCATTACGAAAGGATAAGAAACCTTTTGGCAAAAAAAGGTATAGACACTGAGGAATTAGGAAATATTATTCTAAGGCCGTATATCCATGAGATGCAGGAAGCCTATGCTGCCGCCGATCTGGTTATTTCAAGGGCAGGAGCGCTTAGTATAGCCGAACTCAGTGTTTGTGGAAAACCTGCCATTCTTATTCCCCTTTCTACCGCAGCAAATCAGCATCAGGATTTCAATGCAAAATTCATGGAGAGAAATGGTGCTGCCGTGATTATTGATGAAGACAAACTGTCGGGGAAAAGTTTACTCGACACTATTGAATCTATCATTTTTGACAAGCATTGTTTACATAAAATGTCTATGGCCAGCAAAAACTTGGCCATAGAAGATGCCGCTGAAAAAATATTAGCCGAGATAATAAAATTGGTAAAGTAAGTGAAATGTTTACTTAAGTTTTACATTGTGTTAATATGAATTTGTACAAGCAAAATAATATAATTGTAACACCTTTGGGATTTTTGCATAATATATTATATACGACATTGTCTGGTCTCATGGAAGGAGCGAAGGATTTGACAGGGAATTATAATCGAATTCATTTCATCGGAATCGGCGGCACTGGCATGAGCGGCATAGCAAAAATACTTATGAATATGGGTTATAATGTTTCCGGTTCTGATTTAAAGGTATCGGAAGCTTTGATTCGGCTAAGAGATGCCGGGGCAAACGTTTTTATCGGTCATCATGTTTCAAATGTCATAGGAGCAGATTTAGTTGTTGTTTCTTCTGCTATTCCAAAAACAAATCCCGAATACGTAAAAGCTATAGAATCCAATATTCCTGTTGTCCATAGGGCAGATATGCTTAGTTTGCTGATGGATTCCAAAAAAGGCGTTGCAGTATCAGGTGCCCATGGGAAGACAACTACGACGTCAATGATATCCTTGATTATGGAGAAAAATGGATTCGATCCCACTGTCATAATTGGCGGTGAATTAAATGATATAGGTGGAAATGCCACACTAGGAAGTGGGGAGTTCTTGGTGGCTGAAGCTGATGAAAGTGATGGCTCCTTCGTGAAACTTAAGCCATATATTGCGGTAATTACGAACATTGAAAATGACCATATGGATTATTATAAAAATATGGAAAACATGAAACGTGCTTTTAAGGAATTTGCAGGTAATGTAAAAGAGGATGGCTTTATTGTATTGGGCAATGACAATGAGCATGTCAGAGAGCTGGAAAAGGATATTGATAAAGAGTTTTATACCTTCGGAATAAACCATAATTCAGATTTTATGCCTAAAAATATAAGGCTTGAAGGTTTATCTACCCGATTTGAAATATATTTTAGGGGAAAATTACTGGGGGAAATGCAGCTCAATGTTCCTGGTATCCACAATATTGTTAATGCCACAGCAGCTATAGCTGTGGGAAATCGTCTTGGAATAAGCATAGAAGGTATGAGGGAAGCAATAAAAACTTTCCGAGGAGTTCAACGACGTTTTCAGATTGTTGGTGACATAGACGGAATAAAGGTTATCGATGATTATGCCCATCATCCAACAGAAATAAAGGCTACGCTGAGAGCTGCAAAAAACTGTAGACCTAGAAAAGTTTATGCCATCTTTCAACCCCATAGGTATACGAGGACTCAGAATTTATCAAAGGAATTTGGCTCATCTTTTTTCGATGCGGATGAGATTGTGCTAACGGATATATATAGTGCCGGCGAGACACCTATTAAAGGAGTGTCTTCAGATCTCATTGCGGAGTATTTAAGGGAAAATGGGAAAAAAGTTGTATATATAAAAAGAAAAGAGGAGATTCCTGACTACATTATTGATAAGAAGCTCGTACCCGGCGATTACATTTTAACAATTGGAGCAGGAGATATTAGCGATGTAGCGTACAGCATAGTTTCTAAATTAAAGTCTCGTCAAAAGGGGGTAATTGGCAATATTCCGGAGGTGAAATAAGCGGGGATGTATATCATTCAGGGAGGAGAGACTCTTTCTGGAAAAATAAAGGTACAGGGTTCAAAGAATTCCAGCCTTCCCATCCTAGCCGCAACTGTTATCAATGGTAAAAAAAACATCATATGCGATGTGCCCCTAATTAAAGATATTGAGGTTATGTGCAAAATATTGTCAAACTTAGGCGCAACTATTGTAAAGAGGGGCAATGTTATAGAGGTTGACTCGGAAAAGGTGAATTCTTTTGAAGTTCCCGAACAGTTGATGAGAGAGATGCGCTCATCTATTATCTTGATGGGTGCATTGCTTGGCAGGTTTGGCAGGGCCAAGGTGTCCTATCCCGGCGGATGCGAAATCGGTCCAAGGCCTATTGATTTACATTTAAAAGGGCTATCCTTGATGGGGGTGGATTTTAGCGAAGGCCATGGTTTTTTAAATGCAAAAACCGATGGGCTAAAAGGGGCAGATATACATCTTGACTTTCCGAGCGTAGGTGCTACAGAAAATCTTATGCTTGCAGGAGTCCTTGCACATGGTACCACCATAGTTCGAAATGCGGCCAAGGAACCTGAAATTGTAGATTTACAAAACTTTTTAAACCGAATGGGAGCTAATATAAAAGGTGCGGGAACGGATACAATAAAGATAGAAGGCGTTAAAATCCATGACTTAAGAGCAGTCAATGATTACACCGTAATACCGGACAGGATTGTCGCAGGAACATATCTCGTTGCTGCCGCGATCACAAGAGGTCATATTATCCTTACCAATGTCATAACTGAACACTTGGAACCCATCCTAGCCAAATTAAGAGAAACCGGCTGCGTGATTAACAGTAGAAACGGTCAGGTGGAATTGTATGTGGATAAACCCATGGTTTCATTGGAAAGTTTAAGAACTTTGCCCTATCCCGGTTTTCCCACTGACATGCAAGCGCCGATGATGGCCCTTTTAGCGACAGTTGAAGGGACCTCCATACTCACGGAGACGATTTTTGAAAATAGATTCAAGCATGCCCAAGAACTGAGGCGAATGGGTGCAAATATTACCATAAATGGAAATACGGCTATTATTAAGGGAGTCAAAAAACTTACTGGGGCCATTGTTGAAGCCAAGGATTTGAGAGCAGGTGCAGCTCTGATTGTAGCGGCATTTGCCGCTGAAGGAGAGACCGTTGTAGAAGGAGCGTGTCACGTAGAACGAGGATATGAAGATATAGTGGGCAAACTGAAGGCTTTAGGGGCGAAAATTGTCAAAAAACACTAGATTAAATACAAATATTTGCAAATATAGTACAATTATTTTGAAATTACTAGGTTTCCCTGTACCGACAGATTACCAAATAGCCTAGTCGGGTAGGGTTCTTGTTTTTTTATCAACAAAAAGGACAAGTGGTCATATGGGAAGATTCGGTGAAAACAGAAACTATAAAATAGCCACTAGAAGAAAAAGGATAATTAACTATAAAAGACTATTGTTGTCACTGGCTTTTTTATGTATAATATCATTGATGCCAACGCTTTATAGCTCTTTGTTTGCAATAAAGGACGTACAGATTCGCGGAAACAAAACTATCTCTTCAGAAGAAATATTATCCGTAATCGACAATTACTACGATACAAATATGCTCAAGCTTAGTGCCCAACAAGTGAAGCAAGATTTGCAGGGAACTATTCCAATAAAAGATGTAAGGGTTCACTATAAATTACCACATACCCTAATTCTAGAAGTCGAAGAAAGAGAGGTTGCAGCAGCATTACATTACTTAAATAGCTTTGCTTTAATTGACAGCCAGGGTATTATTGTGAAATCAGTTACAAGACTAGAAAACTACAGCATACCGATTGTTACGGGGTTGAAAGTTGTTGATGCTAAAATTGCAAAAAAACCCGTGTTTGAAGAATACCCCATGCACTATGAAACCTTGCTAGAGCTAATAGATGCAGCAAAACCAATATTGCATGAACTTTCGGAAATTAACCTGGTTGTAGATGCCAACAAAGACACATCCTTTTATTTATATACACTGGATGGTTACCAGGTTTTTTTAGGCCAATGGGATGACAAAAAAATAACAACTATGCGAGACTTGTTGGCAGATATAAGAGACAAAAACTTAGGAAAAGGTTTATTGGATATTAGTCACAATACGCCCATTTTTAAACCCTTTTCCAACAGCGACAAGTCTGGAGAGGAGGCAAAGGATGAAGAATAATACTAAAGCCCACTTCATGATAGCTGCCATCTGTTTTTTATTAGGCATGTTACTTGTAGCTCAATTTAGAAGTGTACAGACCGCAGGAAATGCAACTTCCATTCAAAGGGCTCAGGAACTTTCAACGCAGTTAAAAGCGGTTACTGAAGAAAGGGACATGTATAAAAGGGAGTTGCTGGAACTTCGAAATAGAATTGCTGAGTATGAAAGCTCGGCTTCTGAAATAAGCAGTTTAACCGAAGCTATGAAAAAAGAATTGGAAAAGGTCCGAATGCATGCGGGGCTAATTGCTGGCACCGGCCAAGGTGTGGTTATCACTATGGATGACAGCAATTTGCCAAGACAGCCAGGAGTAGCCCCGAATTTGGATTTAATCCACGATGAAGATTTATTGAAGGTAATAAATGAATTGTTTGCAGCTGGTGCCGAGGCTGTATCTGTAAATGGGCAGAGAATAATAACCACCAGCGAAATAAGGTGTGTAGGGCCGACTATCATTATTAATTCCGTCAAACTTGCACCTCCATTCATAATACATGCCGTGGGGGATCCTGAAATATTGGAAGCAGCTTTAAAGATGCGGGGGGGAGTCATAGAGTCCCTTCAGGTTTTCGGCATTCAAGTCAGTATCAAAAAACAGGATAAGATCGAAATCCCAGCATATACGGGCCCAATTCAGTTTAAATATTTGAAGCCTGTGAAGGCAGGTGAAAAGTAGAGTGATCTATGCATTGATAGGACTCCTTGTAGGCTTATTTATAGGCTACTATTCACCAATTACTGTGCCAACGATTTACGCTCCTTACGTCTCTATTTCAATTTTAGCTGCCCTTGATTCGGTCTTTGGCGGCATCAAAGCCTTAGAGGAGGAGAGTTTCGACATTAATATTTTTATAACGGGTTTTTTCAGCAATGCCTTAATGGCGGGTCTATTGGCATATTTTGGCGATAGATTGGGAATACAGCTATACCTTGCTGCCATTTTTGCTTTTGGAGTCAGGATATTCCAAAATCTTGCCATAATACGCCGAAGTATAATTAAAAGACTATTTTTAAAAAATGAGAAAAAATAAAAAGGAAAATCGAATTCATGTGTTGAATTTTATTATATGCTAAGCTACCTGCCCAACAGGCAAGGGGAGGTGTAAGTTTGGGAAAAGGCAACATCATAGTCAGTTTAGACCTGGGGACATCTAAAACCTGCTGTATGGTTGGTGGAATAACTCCCTCGGGAGATATAGATGTACTGGGATATGGCATTTCCGAGACATCGGGAATGAAAAAAGGCACTATCATAAATATAGATTTGGTTGTTCAAAGTATAATAAAATCAGTTGAATTAGCAGAACAAATGTCGAATACAAAAATTAAAAATGTTGCCGTAGGATTGTCCGGAGGCAATATTTCACTGCTATCAAATCGCGGAGTTGTTGCCATTCCCAGAAACGACAGGGAGATCAATCATCAAGATGTGGAAAGAGTGATTCAGGCTGCCAAGATTATGGCAATTCCCTACGATAAGGAAATTATTGATGTAATACCACGAGAGTTTATTGTTGATGGTTGTGATGGCATAAAGGATCCGGTCGGAATGATAGGGACGAGACTAGAAGTTTCTGCCTGTATTGTGGTTGGCCTCCTTACGGCAATACAAAATATTGCCCGCTGTGTACAAAAAGCGGGCTTATCTGTAGAATCAATGGTTTTAAAACCATTGGCTGCAGCGGAAATGCTGTTAACTGATGATGAGATGAATATGGGAGTAGTTTTGGTTGATGTAGGGGCTGGAACTACAGAAATTGCAGTTTTTCAAGAAGGGTGTATCACTGCTTACGAGATGATTCCCGTAGGGGGCAATTTGATTACCAATGATATTGCTATAGGTCTCAGACTTCCTTATGCACAGGCAGAGGAGATAAAATGCAAATATGCGTGTGCTGTATCGAGTTTAGCCTCTGAAAAAGCAGATATAGAGATTCAGAGTTTAGGGGACTCAGCTCCAAGAAAAATATCCCAGAGGGAATTGACCGCAATTATCGAACCCCGTGTTCAAGAAATTTTATCTTATATCATCAGCACGATAGCGGGGTTTAATTTAAAGACTATGTTGCCTGCTGGTATTGTTTTTTCTGGTGGAGGTCTTGTACATATCAAGGGTTTTTTAGATATGGCACAACAATTACTTGATTTTCCCGTAAGAATTGGCACCACTGATTCATATGGTAAAGAGCAAACCTTTACGGTGGCTTTGGGGCTTTTAAATTACATTATTAAACATAGGGCTTTATACGTAAATCTAACCATGAAAGAAAGGTCGGCTTCCGGATTTTTTGAAAGAGCAAAGAGGATTTTGCGAGAGTATTTTTAAGTTTGGGAGGTATTAACGTGCTTGATTTTGATGTAGAGGTGGAACAATTTGCAAATATCAAGGTCGTAGGAATCGGCGGAGGTGGCAATAACGCAATAAATAGAATGATAGACTCAGACCTAAAAGGAGTAGAGTTTATCGCGGTAAATACTGATGCACAGGCTCTTTATTTATCCAAGGCCGATAAAAAAATTCAAATCGGTGAGAAGCTCACTAAAGGTCTCGGTGCAGGCGCCAATCCGGAAATCGGCAGAAAGGCAGCGGAAGAGAGCAAAGATATAATGGAAGAAGTCCTTCAAGGTGCAGATATGATTTTTATTACTGCCGGTATGGGCGGTGGGACAGGCACCGGTGCAGCGCCTATAGTAGCGGAAATATCTAAGAGCCTCGGCATATTAACAGTAGGAGTTGTGACCAAACCTTTCACCTTTGAGGGGAAAAAACGTCAGGCCAATGCAGAAATAGGGATAGCCGATATAAAAAACAATGTGGATACTCTAATTACGATTCCAAATGATAGATTGCTATCTATAGCAGAAAAGAAGACTTCAATGATCGAAGCTTTCAAGATGGCTGATGATGTTTTAAGGCAGGGTGTTCAAGGAATTTCAGATTTAATTGCTGTACCAGGTTTAATAAACTTAGACTTTGCAGATGTCAGGACAATTATGCTTGATACCGGTCTCGCACACATGGGAATAGGGAAGGGCTCAGGTGAGGGGAGAGCCGTTGAGGCGGCAAAACAAGCCATATCCAGTCCTCTGCTTGAGACTTCCATAGAAGGGGCTAAAGGTGTACTCTTAAATATAACTGGAGGTGCGAATTTGGGCCTGCTTGAAATTAACGAAGCTGCCGAACTGATCTCATCGGTTGCTGACCCTGAAGCCAACATAATATTTGGTGCGGTAATCGACGAAAAGCTGCAAGATGAAATAATAATTACGGTAATAGCTACAGGCTTTGACAAAGTAAAGGAACCGTCATTAGACATTGAAGAATTTGAGGTGGGTACCTTTATGGATGAAGACCTTGATATACCAGCATTTTTGAGGAGAAATAGAAAGCGCTAAGGGCACTATTAAGTGCTCTTTATTTTTTTTGTCTAATTCAAGAACTGACATTATTTTAATTTCATTAATGCTAAAATAATCATAATGGACAAGAAGTGGGAATATAGATTTTTTATAGACCGGTCTTTTGAGCAGGTGGGGAGATGGTTTTATATTTTGACGTGGTCTTGCTTATAAATCTTTTTATGAATTATATGATCCTGTATTTTGTTGCATTGCTATTGAATCTAGAAAGAGCAATTGGTAGGCTTTTTTCTGGAGCGGCATTAGGATGCTTATTTTTACTTAACATGGTGTGGGAGAAATTCATCGTTTTACAATCATTTCCTATCAAATTAATGATTTCAATGGTCATGATATTGGTAAGTTTTCGGCCAAAGAGCTTTAGAGAATTTATCAAGATCCTAAGCTTTTTCTATCTAATATCTTTTTCGATGGGTGGTGGTGTATTAGCATTTTTTTATTTTTTCAACCTAAGACAAAATCTAATAACCGATTCACTTATAATTAATAATATTTTGTTACCTTGGTGGATATTACTTATTTCAGCACTTGTTGTGTTTTTGTTTTTAAAATATTTTTGGCCCTTGTTGAGGAATATCTTATCGAGGGATAGATTTTTGGCCATTTTGACAATTGTAATAGATGGCAAACCCTTGGAGATTACAGGTCTTGTTGATACTGGCAATGACCTTTTTGACCCTTTATCTAATTATCCTGTCATAATTGTAGAGCTAGATGCCATAAAAGATTTGTTCAGTAAAGAATTGCAGGTCATTCTTGGGATGGGACCGGAAGAAAGCCTTACAGTATTAGGGGAAACTATTGGCAACTCAATTTTGGCAAACAGGATTAGAATAATCCCCTTTGAAAGCATCGGCAAGAGTAAGGGTCTAATGATAGGATTCAAGCCGGACCTGGTGAAAATACGGTACAATGATAAAATCAAGTCAACTAAGGAAGCAGTAGTAGGAATATATCAAAGAGTCCTTTCAGCAGAAGGAACTTATAGAGCTCTGTTGAATCCCGTCCTTTTAAATCAATGAGAAGTCTTTGGAGGGAATAACTTATGGCGCAGTTTAAAAAAATAAAATTGTTATTGATAAAGTTGTTGAAGCAACTGGGAATATTAAAAAAATCAGTTATCTACTACATTGGTGGCAGCGAGGCATTGCCTCCTCCTCTCTCTGCGGATGAAGAAGTTTTTTACCTAAGCAGGTTGGAAATGGGTGACTTAACCGTAAAAAGCGTTTTAATAGAGAGGAATCTAAGATTGGTAGTATACATAGCCCGCAAGTTTGAAAACACTGGAGTTGGAATCGAAGATCTGGTATCAATAGGAACTATCGGTCTAATTAAAGCAATAAACACCTTTGATCCTAACAAAAAAATAAAGCTCGCCACTTATGCATCAAAGTGCATAGAAAATGAAATACTAATGTATTTGCGGCGAAACAATAAAACGAGAGTGGAAGTATCTTTTGATGAGCCCCTCAATATCGATTGGGATGGAAATGAACTTTTACTGTCCGACATTCTTGGCACCGACAACGATATGATATACAAATATATTGAGGATGAAGTAGACAGGGAACTGCTGGAAAAGGCTATGAAGAGACTGTCGCAGCGGGAACAGTGTATCATAAAACTTCGCTTCGGATTAAATGGGGGAATTGAAAAGACACAAAAAGAGGTTGCAGACATGCTTGGCATTTCACAATCATATATTTCACGACTTGAAAAAAAGATAATAAAGCGGCTAAAAAAAGAAATGGTGCGCATGATGTAATCTAATGACAAAAATGCATAAAAACCTCTCCCGATGGCAAAACTTTAAATGATAACTTGGGAAGACAGGGGGAGGTTTTAATGATTGCAAACAAAGTTGAGATATGCGGAGTTAATACGTCAAAACTCCCGGTCCTTTCCAATGCCAAAATGAGGGAGCTTTTTTTGAAAGTAAAAGAAGGAGATAAGGACGCTCGAGAAAAGCTCATAAACGGCAACCTGAGACTGGTGCTCAGTGTAATTCAGAGGTTTAACAATAGAGGAGAATATGTAGATGACTTGTTTCAGGTAGGATGTATTGGCCTAATGAAGGCAATAGACAACTTTGACTTGAGCCAAAATGTAAAGTTTTCAACATATGCTGTGCCTATGATAATAGGAGAAATACGCAGGCATTTGAGAGATAACAATCAAATAAGAGTAAGCCGCTCATTGAGAGATATAGCATATAAAGCTCTCCAGGTTAGAGACAGTTTAATTTCAAAGCACTCCAAAGAGCCATCTATATCTGAAGTGGCAAAGGAAATGAATTTGTCTCCTGAAGAGATAGTATTTGCATTAGATGCCATTCAGGAGCCAATTTCACTTTTTGAGCCCATTTATCACGACGACGGCGATCCCATTTTTGTTATGGACCAGATAAGTGATGAAAAAAATAAAGATGACCAATGGCTCCAGGGCATTTCAATAAAAGAAGCAATGCAAAAATTAGGTGAAAGGGAGAAAAAGATTTTAAACCTTAGATTTTTTGAAGGAAAGACGCAAATGGAGGTTGCTGAGGAAATTGGGATATCTCAAGCACAGGTTTCGCGCCTGGAAAAGGCAGCCTTAAAACACATGCGAAAATATATTTAACGGAGATGATACAATGAATCTTTTAAATAGATTTGTTATATTGCTGCTGTCAGTGCTGGTACTAATGAATTTCTATGTAGTTCCAAGAAGTACCATAGCCTACAACACAAAAAATCTAAGTCAAATGAACATAGTAGCAAAAAAATGATGTTATACTAAATTGAAGCACATATGGAGGCCTAATAAGGCCTTTTTTCTTTCACATTTTTGGGAATATGTGAATATAATACTATAATAAAAACTTCTCGTTTAATTGACAAGGGGGTTTTATCTATGATGAAGACATCAGATTTAAGGCAACGTGAAGTTATCAATATTGTTGATGGTAAGAGACTGGGATTTGTTTCTGATTTTGATATAGATTTGGAAAGAGGAGTTATAAAATCTATAATCATCCCCGGTCAAAGCAAGCTGTTTAGCATTTTTTCTAAGACGGGAGATTATGTAATTCCCTGGGAACAAATCAAAACTATAGGCTCCGATGTTATCCTGGTCGAACTGCAACATTACATCCATTCAAATAAAGCAGGAACACCTTGAATTTCTTTAAATTTACAGCGAAAACAAGTATAATATCTATATGGGAGGTGGTGGTAGAATGAAATGCCCCTTTTGTGGCAATATGGAAAGCAAGGTTATGGATTCTCGGCCAACGGAGGAAGGGACAATAATCAGAAGGCGTCGTGAATGCCCTTCATGCAAAAAGAGATTTACCACCTACGAAAGGGTGGACGAGCTGCCCTTGACGGTTATAAAGAAGAGCGGTATACGTGAGGTTTTTGACACGCATAAAATAATAAACGGCCTGATTAAAGCCTGCGAGAAACGTCCAATTTCTATTGAAATGATGCAGGAGATCGCCAATGACATTGAGAAGGAACTGAAAAATAACATGGAACTTGAAGTGGAAAGCAAAAAAATCGGTGAAATGGTGATGGACAGACTCAAGGAATTAGACGAGGTGGCATATGTAAGATTCGCATCGGTTTACAGGCAATTCAAAGATATCGATTCTTACATCGAAGAAATTGAAAGATTGAAAAGCAACAGATAAATATTGGAGGAAATAATGGCTGTAAAGAACAAACTGGATATGAAAGAGCTTTTATCAGCTGAGGTATTTTTATTACCCGTTAAAACTTTTGGCTCTGTACCTATAAATATATCATTGGTCTATCCCAATACATACAGTATGGGAATGTCAAACCTGGGATTTCATTCGATATATTATCAGATAAATTCCAGGGATGATGCACTCTGCCATCGAGCCTTCATTCCAAGTTACGAGAATGCAGACAATATTACTACTCTTGAAGGGGACAAATCTATAAATGAATATGACATTGTAGGATTTTCCATATCCTTTGAGCTGGATTATATCAACATAATTAAAATCCTCGAGTCTGCTAACATTTCCGCTTTTTCACAAAACAGAAACGGACCCTTGGTAATGGCAGGAGGACCTGCAGCCACCTTCAATCCCGAACCCCTTTCACCTTTTGTGGATTTTTTTGTCATCGGCGAGGGTGAAGAAGTGATACATGATATACTGGAGCAGTACAGGCATTTCCAAAACAGGGACAAGCAGGAAATTCTTGAGGCACTAGCGCAAATTAAGGGAGTGTATGTTCCTTCATTTTACAAAGTAGCATATGACAAAGAGGGAAAAGTCCTGGATATAAGACACGAAAGCTATGTACCTGCTAAAGTCACTAAGAGATGGATAAAAGACATAGACGAGTACAATACGGAATCCGTTATCTTAACACCCTATACGGAATTTAAAGATATGTTTCTGACAGAAGTGTCAAGGGGCTGCGGAAGAAATTGTAGGTTCTGCATGGCGGGTTATTGTTATAGAATTCCGCGTCACAGGTCATTGGATAAGGTTTTAGAGCGGGCCGAGTTTGGATCAAAACACAAGGACAAAATCGGCCTTGTCGGAGCTGCCGTATCCGATTATCCTTTTATTGACCAATTGGCTGAGCAGTTGGTGGAAAACAACATAAAGTTTTCGGTGTCATCCCTGCGTGCCGACACCTTGAGAGAGCCCCTGATGCAGGGATTAGCTTTCAGTGGTCACAAGACCTTAACTATTGCCCCGGAAGCCGGTTCCGATAGACTAAGACAGGTCATAAATAAGGGCATAACCGATGAGCATGTGATAAACTCGGTTAAGCTGGCACACAAGTATAGAGTTGACAATTTAAAACTGTACTACATCATCGGATTACCCGGGGAAAGCGATGAAGATTTAAAGGAAATGGTGGATTTTTTATTATCTTTAAAGGAATACATGAAAGCCATAGGGAACAAGAGGGGAATGTTGACCGTAAGCGTAAATCCCTTTATTCCCAAGCCTTTTACTCCTTTTCAGTGGCTCGGAATGGAGCCTGTAAAATTGCTAAACGACAGAATCAATTTCCTAAAAACTCAACTAAGACCTAGGGGCATAAAGCTAATATTTGAAAGTCCGCGACTTTCAGAGATTCAATCGGCTCTCGCCCGAGGCGATAGGCAGACTGGCCTTTTGCTCTATGATATTTACAAAAAAGGTGCCAGCACAACTGCATTTAAAAAGGCTGAAATTGAAGGCAAAAGTATAGACTTTTACGCTCATCGCCCATTAGACCAGGATGAAATCTTGCCTTGGGAACATATCGACATAGGTTTAAAAAAGGAATTTTTTATTTCCGAATTTCATCGAGCAATGGAAGGCAAACCTACGACAAGGTGTACCGACGAAAAATGCGCGAGTTGCAAAATTTGCCATACTAAATAAATGGGGTGCATGTAATGGCTTTTAAACTAAATTATCAAGGGGGCCTGGCTTATCTTACAATACCCGCTTTTGAGAAGACGGGTCTTGTGAAACACGGTTTTTCTACCCGCATGGGAGGTATGAGCAAGCATCCGTATGACAGCTTGAATTTGGGTTTGAGAAAAGATGATGACAAGAAAAATGTCATAGAAAACTACAGGCTTTTCTGTAAGGCTCTGAGCATTAACCCCAATAACCTAGTAGCATCGGATCAGGTTCATGAAGATAAAATCCATGTAGCAACCTTACATGATAGGGGAAAGGGAATTTTCAAGCAATCCGATATCAAAGGCATAGATGCACTTATAACTAAAGATAGGCAGCTGGCCTTAGTAACCTATTATGCGGACTGCGTACCGCTGTTTTTATTAGATGTTGAAACTCCTGCTATTGGTCTTGCACACGCTGGCTGGCGAGGAACTGTGAAAAAGATTGGGCAAAAGACTGTACTTAAGATGATGAAAGAATTTGGCTCAAAGCCTGAACACATTTTAGTTGGCATAGGTCCCTGCATAAGTGTCTGCTGCTATGAAGTGGATGAACTAGTTGTAGATAGTCTAAAAAAAGCCTTTGTTTATTTTGATGAGCTCATCAAGGAGACAGGTAAAGGCAAGTGGAAGCTGGACCTTGTTTTAACCAACAGAAAGCAATTAGAAGAAGTAGGAATTAATCCGCAAAACATAACCGAAAGCGGCTTTTGCACATCTTGTAGGAATGACATCTTCTTTTCACACAGGAAGGACAAAGGTAAAACCGGAAGCCTAGCAGCAGTTCTGCAGCTCATATAGTCGCAAGTATATTTTTTTACTCCTGAGGGCATCATAATTACAGACATTTTCCAGGAAAGGAGAATACCCGATGCCTGCAGGGGTTATTTTATTGCTGGTAATTGCAGTTCTGATTTACTTCGGTTTACTGCAAAGGGTTTTAGACAGAATGCACATGACCGACAGCATGGCGATAATTTTTATCGGTTTAATGGTTATCGGCAGTTTTTTGCCTGATATCCCTCTTGGAGGACGAATGTCCATCAATATAGGAGGAGGGATTGTGCCAATTGCTTTAGCCCTTTATCTAATTGTTACTGCGGATTCGAATCAAGAAAAAGTGAGATCAATAATTGCAGCTTTGATAACGGGAACTGCAATTTATGTTGCGGGCAGGATATTGCCGGCAGAGCCCGGGACCATGATTGTTGAACCGATATTAGCTTTTGCAATCATCGCGGGAATAATTGCCTATATTTTTGGCCGTTCTAGAAGGGGAGCTTTCATTGCAGGCATACTGGGTATAATAATAAGCGATATTATTTCTGCCCTGGGCATAGCAGCAAGGCCTGTGGGGACAACTATAGGGGGGGCTGGAATTCTTGATGCAGCTGTCATATCAGGGGTTATTGCAGTTGGATTGTGTGAAATAGTCGGCGAAACAGGAGAAAAACTCTTGGGTGGAAGCTGGGCGAAGAAAAAAGCCGAAAAGTCCTCGGTGACCAGCAGCTTGGTAGAACGGAAGAGTCCCCAGGAAGAAGGTGAAGACTGTGAAGAAGGGGAATAGCGGCAAAAAAATAATACCTGTTATTGTGATTGTAATTATTCTCTCCATTTTTTGCTCCACGGCTTTAGCTGAGGAAGAGAGAGATGAAGGTTATTATACTGTTTATGAGGAAGGAACCAACAAGAAAATTTTTTCCACTGCCAGAGTATTGCATATAGGGGACCAGTACCTAAATGAAGATAATATTTTATACGAAATAACAAAGATTTCTGGGGATAAGGCCTATGCAAAATTTAAAGAAAGGGTGGATATACAAAAGACCTTAGGGCAAACTGAATCCCAGGACGAGGCACTAGTCTTTGGAGACTTTTCTTTGGAAGTAGCCGACACCAAGAAAGAAAAAGTAATTGCTATTTATCACACTCACAGCGATGAATCCTACATTCCAACTGACGGCAAAGCCAGCATTCCTCACAATGGCGGAATATATAAAGTTGGCAAGGCATTAAAGGCAGCTTTAGAAGAAAAAGGTATCAAGGTAATCCAATCTGAAAAATCTCACGACCCTCATGATTCAATGGCCTACCAAAGGTCCAGACGCACCGCCGCCGAGCTTTTAAAAAATGCTCCGGATGCCATTGTAGATATCCATCGAGATGCAGTCCCAGCAGAGGAATACTATGGGAATGTTAATGGTCAACACCTTGCAAGGATACAACTGGTCGTAGGACGCCAAAACCCTCAAATGGAAACGGTTAATAATTTTGCCAAGCAGCTAAAGGCCACAGCTGACAACAAATACCCCGGTCTAATAAAGGGAATTTTCTACGGCAAAGGCGCATATAACCAAGATTTATATCCGAGAAGTATTTTGGTTGAAGCGGGCACATATACAAATTCAAGATATAAGGCGCAAGACGGTGCCAATATAATGGCAGATGTGATAGCCACTACCATTTACGGTGAAGACTATGCAAAGGAGAGTACACCCGGTAAAGGAGCAACTACAAAAATACGCGGAGAAGGTGGCGGCAGCTCAAGAGCTTTGCTGTGGATTTTGGGAATAGCAGTGCTTGGCTTTGGAGCTTATATGCTAATATCCACTGGAGGCATCAACGAACTGAGCGAGAAAGTAAAACGATTTTCAAGCAGAGAATTTGCGAATTTTTTAGGTGACAAAAAATCTGCCTCAGGGGAATGCGGGTCTGAAAGTGAAGATGATGATGAACAAAAAAACTAAAACTGTTTATCAATGTAGGACACCGGGGGAGTTTGTATGAAAGTAATTTATTCGTGTTATTGGGGCAGCTGCCTTGCTATGGTGGCTGCTTTCTTGCATCTTGAGTACATTGACGAAGAAAGAGAGATTTTTCCCCTGAACTTGTTCAATAATATTAGTGATTGCGAATTTGGGGAACTGATACATGTGGGAAGGGATGATAAAGGAAGAGATGTATTCGCAATAGGAACAAAGAACAGTGGAAAGATACTTGCTAAAACCTTAGTCGGCATCGCAGGGGTTTATGGTTTTCCGGCTGACTCAGTGCAATTTGTAGACCTAAACCATCTTTATAATGGCACTATTCTGTTAGGTGTTTTTTTGATTAGAATATTTAATTTGGGTTTCTTGGGTAGAAGACTAATAGTTTCGGGGATTAAAAAAAACTTTGGCAGATTAAAAAACTTGGTTCAAAGTGTAAGGGCTAAGCAATTGGCTCCTACAGAAAGAGGGGGGAGTCGATGAAAATATTCTACTGCTGTTATGGAAGTGCCCATTCTTCGGTAGTTGCCGCCTCCATTCATCTCGGTTTATTACCTTCGGATCGAGTGCCAACATCAAGAGAGTTTTTAGTGCTGCCCCATTATGACAAGACGGAGCCTTTTGAAATAGGAACACCCTTTTTTATGGGTAAGGATGAGTATGGCTCAGAAATTTATATTTTGGGCATGGCGGGTGAGCGGCCATTGATAAAAAGGGCATTGTTAAGTTTTTTTAGTCTTCTAGGCGTCGATACTCATGGTATAATCCTTATCGATACCCTAAACAGTGTAAATCTCTTAACCAAAATAGGAGGTTTTTTTTCAAGAAGATTGGGTTTCGTAACAGTAGGGCGGCCCCTTACCATTTTGGGCATACAGGTAAAATACAGGGATTTTGTTGAGCTCGTTAAAGCTGTAAAAAAAAGGGAGCAAAACAAGCTAAGTCAACTTGACTAAAGGCTATTTATTGACAATAATATTGATGCAGGTAATAATAGTTAAATTACAAATGCATTTCCTGAATAAAAGAATTGGGGGCAGAAGAAAGATGAGTTTTATAGTAGCTATTGTCGGTAGGCCCAATGTGGGCAAGTCAACACTGTTTAACAGAATTATGGGCAGAAGGATTTCCATTGTTCATGATAAACCCGGTGTAACCCGTGACAGGATATACGGTGAGACGGATTGGAATGGCAAACATTTCACCTTGATTGATACGGGAGGCATAGAACCATCATCTAAAGATGTCATATTAAAGCAGATGAAACGGCAAGCCGATTTTGCCATAGATACCGCAGACTTAATTTTGTTCATGGTTGATGGAAAAGAGGGAATGACGCCTGCCGATATGGATGTGGCCGAGCTTTTGCGTAGAAGCGGAAAACCGGTGTTATTGGTTGTAAACAAAGTGGACAATTACGAGAATAGCTTTGATAACTACGAGTTTTATCAGTTGGGCTTTGAAGACCCTATATTTATATCAGCAAGCCATGGTTTGGCTATCGGAGATTTGCTTGACAGAATAACTGATTATATCGAAAAACGCGGTGAAGATGAAGAAGATGAAGACGTCACCAAAGTGGCCATTATTGGCAGACCCAATGTGGGGAAATCATCGCTGCTAAATGCAATCATTGGAGAAGAAAGGGTTATTGTCAGCGATATTCCCGGAACCACTCGAGATGCAATAGATACATACCTTCAATTAGACGGGAAGAAATTGATTTTTATCGATACTGCGGGTCTTAGAAGAAAAAGCAGAATCAACGAAGATATAGAATATTATAGCAGTCTGCGCGCCATAGGAGCTATCAATCGGGCCGACGTGGTGCTAATGGTTCTGGATGCATCAGAGGACATAACGGAGCAGGACAAGCGTGTTGCTGGCATGGCTCATGATGCCGGCAAAGCTATAATCATCACCGTAAACAAATGGGATTTGGTAGACAAAGACTCACATACTGTAGAGGAATTCAATGAAAGAATCAGAACTGAATTTGCTTTTATGCAGTATGCGCCGATTGTCTATGTATCAGCTAAGACCGGTCAAAGAATTAATCGCATAATCAAACTCATCAATTCTGTAATGGAAAACTATACTTTCAGAGTCAAGACAAGTGTACTTAATAGTTTAATTAATGAGGCTACGGCTATATCAGAACCGCCAACGATAAAAGGTAGGAAATTGAAGGTATATTATGCCGTTCAGACTGCTATAAAGCCACCGTCTTTTGTTTTTTTTGTCAATGATAACAAGCTTTTTCATTTTTCGTACGTTAGATATTTAGAGAATACACTCAGACAGGCCTTTGGATTTGAAGGAACTCCTATATGGATAAAATCTCGTCAAAGGAAAGGGAGCGATTAAGTGTGCTAAAAGTAGCAGTCATAGGAGCTGGAAGTTGGGGCACGGCGCTTGCACATGTTGCAGCTGAAAACAACAACAATACGTACTTGTGGGTCAGAAGGCGGGAGTTGGCAGAAGAAATAATAAAGACTGGAGAAAACAGGCCTTATTTGCCCGGTGCCGATATTTCCCCGAAGATAAATGTATCTACCGACATTAAACAAGTAGTGACCGACGCGGATATAGTGATAATGGCGGTGCCATCTCAGGCGATCAGAAGCATGGCAAGGCAAATTCGCAGTTTCGTAAAAGAAGATGCTATTATTACAAGTGCATCAAAGGGTATCGAGATAAACAGTCTCAAACGCATGTCACAAGTTTTGGCGGAAGAACTTGATAATAGAAAAAGTCACAACATTGTAGCCCTATCTGGCCCAAGCCATGCTGAAGAGGTCATCAGGAATTTGCCAACAGCTATTGTGGCTGCCTCTCCCGGGCAGGAAGCAGCAGAAAAGGTTCAGGACGTGCTCATTAACAACAATTTTAGAGTATACACCAACACCGACATCATTGGAGTTGAACTTGGAGGGGCTCTGAAAAACGTAATTGCAATCTGCTCCGGTATTTCCGATGGTCTAGGATTCGGGGACAACACTAGGGCAGCTTTGATGACTCGAGGAATAGTTGAAATAACACGTCTTGGGGTCAAACTAGGCGCAAGTCCCGAAACATTTTCAGGTTTATCGGGAATTGGCGACCTAATAGTCACCTGCAGCAGTAATTTAAGCAGAAACCGAAGGGCTGGCATTGACATTGGGCGTGGAAAAACAGTAGAAGAAGTCATGCAATCTACCAATATGGTCATTGAAGGCATAAACACCACTAGGGCAGCCTTCATGCTGTCACAGAAGCACAAAATTGAAATGCCAATTACCGAACAGGCATATCGGGTTCTTTTTAAAGGAAAAGACCCATTGCTGGCAGTAAATTCGCTAATGAGCAGGGAAGGCAAACATGAACATGAAGATATAATCTCACAGAGATTTTTTGTATATTAATAAGTGGCCAATTGATACATATCAAGGCCACGTTTTTTTTAATTTTAGTAATAAAGATATACCCTTGTCATATATATATTGTATAGGAGCAAAGTATTCCACCCCTCCACAGAAAATTCGGATAAGCATTGACAGAAATAATCGAGCCTTTGTTGACACGAAACGGGGTGGGAAGAGCAAAAAGGGAGGGAAATGGATGAAAAAATTCGACTTATTTAATGATATTGTTGAAAGGACCGGAGGGGATATTTATATTGGGGTTGTAGGTCCCGTAAGATCAGGGAAATCAACTTTTGTGAAAAAGTTCATGGAGCTAATGGTCATACCTAACATATCCGATGCAAACTATCGCTCAAGGGCAAAGGATGAGTTGCCCCAGAGCGGAGCCGGCAAAACCATCACAACAGCTGAACCGAAATTCATTCCCAGTGAAGCGGTTGAAATCACCTTTAAAGACAACATCAAATTTAGGGTGAGATTGGTAGATAATGTGGGCTATACGGTAAGGGGAGCTTTGGGCTATGAAGATGAAGATGGACCCAGGATGGTAAACACACCCTGGTTCGAAGAAGAGATTCCCTTCCAAGAGGCTGCCGAAATTGGAACAAGAAAGGTTATAGAAGAGCATTCCACTATTGGTTTAGTTATAACCACTGATGGTTCGGTTACCGAAATCCCGAGAGAAAATTACGTTGAAGCAGAAAAAAGGATTGTACAGGAACTCAAATCCATAGGAAAGCCTTTTGTAATCGTGTTGAACTCTATGCATCCTTCCACTGATGAAGTTGCAGAATTAAAAGAGCAGCTTGAGGTTGAATACGATGTGCCCGTGATTCCCTTGGATTGCCTCCAAACGAGTGTTGATGATATATACATGATATTGGAACAAATATTATACGAGTTTCCAATCATGGAAATCAATGTTCGGATACCGGGCTGGATACAAGCACTTCAGAGTGAGCATTGGTTTAGGAAGCAATTTGAAGACTCGGTTAGAGAAAGCATGAAAGATGTAAAAAGGTTAAGGGACATGGAAAACACAATAGACATATTTAAAAGCTACGATTTTATACATGAGGTTACATTGAAAGAGATGAATCTAGGTTCAGGCACTGCAGAAATTATTTTGGATGCAAAAAAAGAGTTGTTCTTCAAGGTT
>LFSJ01000195.1:37735-39265 GCA_001512695.1 Tepidanaerobacter sp. DTU063
AAGGCATTAGAAGATGTTCATAGAGTGGGTTACGGAATAGTTCCGCCTCAGCTTGATGAAATGACACTGGAAGAACCAGAGATTATTCGTCGGGGTTCGAAATTTGGAGTAAAGCTTAAAGCTATAGCTCCTTCTATTCACATGATAAAAACCAACATCCAGGCAGAAGTATCTCCCATTATCGGTACTGAAAAGCAGAGCGAAGAGCTAATTAATTATCTTATGGGTGAGTTTGAAAGCGATCCATCAAAACTGTGGGAAACCAATCTATTTGGGAAATCATTAAATGACCTTGTGAGAGAAGGCATCCAAAACAAGCTGATAAATATGCCTGAATCTGCCCAAGATAAGATTCAGGAGACCCTGCAACGCATAGTCAATGAAGGCAGTGGCGGCCTAATCTGTATCATACTGTAATGCTCAAATAAGTTAAGTTAAGGTGCTAGCACCATTAGCTTAACTTATTTTATTTCACTGTAGGTCAAATTTTGCGGCAGATTTTTTATGATAATATAGAACAAAACTAATTTTAAATGGTATAATACAGCTAAGATTGAGTTCTGCTTCCAACTATCAATGATGTTATATTGAGAAAATACTAATGATTATGCAACAAGTGTAAGGAGGTTTTTAATGAAAAAATCTGCTTGCATCCACCTTTACGGCATCGTCCAAGGCGTAGGTATGAGATATCAAGTATTTAGAAAAGCTTCAAGTCTAGGCTTGTTTGGGTATGTAAGGAATATGTCAGATGGAAGTGTTATGATTGAAGTGGAGGGAGAGGAAGATTCCATACTTTTCCTTGTTGATTATGTAAAAAATGATGTGCGTTGGGCTCAGGTAGATGATATTGTTATAAAATGGGGAGATCATAAAAACAGCTATAAGCGGTTTGAAATATTAGGGTGATAAAATGGGCAATCAAACATCTATATTTGATGAAGAAGCAAAAATCTCGATTCCCCTAGCAGACCGGATGAGACCGAGAAACTTAGATGAGTTTGTGGGGCAGGAGCATATTCTGGGGGATGGCAAGATTTTGAGAAAACTCATCGAAAGTGATAGCATAACCTCTATGATATTGTGGGGACCGCCGGGAGTTGGGAAAACAACTCTGGCAAAGATAATTGCAAAGAGAACCAAAGCCAAATTTGAAAACTTCAGCGCTGTCCTTTCAGGAATTAAAGAAATCAGGGAAGTCATGAAGCAGGCCGAGAAGCGTCGGCTGTACGGACAAAGGACACTCCTTTTTATTGATGAGATTCACAGGTTTAACAAATCACAACAGGACGCCTTTCTTCCCTTTGTAGAACGAGGGGATATAATTCTCGTAGGTGCTACTACGGAGAATCCTTCCTTTGAATTAAATTCTGCTCTTCTTTCACGTTCGAAAGTGTTCTTATTGAATCCATTAAAACCCGAGGATATAGTAGTATTGCTAAAAAAGGCCTTGGGGGATGAAAAGCGTGGGTTAGGCAGTATGAAGATAAGTGTCGCAGATGATATATTAGAAAAAATTTCCCTATATGC
>LFSJ01000195.1:39323-41659 GCA_001512695.1 Tepidanaerobacter sp. DTU063
AAAGACCCTCTTATACGATAAAATGGGCGAGGAACATTACAATTTAATATCAGCCTTCCATAAATCCATCAGAAACAGCGACAGTGATGCTGCTGTTTACTGGCTGGTACGTATGCTAGAATCCGGTGAAGACCCATTGTATATAGCCAGGCGCATGATTCGCATTGCATCAGAAGATGTTGGGCTTGCAGACCCTAGAGCTATTGAACAAGCTGTGGCAGCTTTTCATTCAGCCCATTTTATTGGCATGCCAGAATGTAGTACAAGTCTTGCCCAAGCGGCAGTTTATCTTGCCCTGGCACCGAAATCAAATGCTGTATACAAGGCTTATATGGAAGCAAGAGAAGATGCACTGAAAACTTTAGCTGAGCCAGTTCCGATGCATTTGAGAAATGCTCCGACAAAGTTAATGAAGGAATTGGGCTACGGTGAGGGCTATAAGTATGCCCATGATTTTGAAAACAAAGTGGCTGCCATGCAGTGCCTACCTGACAGTTTAGCAGGCAAAGATTACTACCGTCCAACAAAAGAAGGTGAAGAAAACCTTTATAGAAAAAGAAAAAATCAGCTTAAATTGTTGCAAGAAAAAAACAAAATTTAGATACTATTTTCGGAGGCAGATATGATGGGGAAAATTCGAGTGTTGGTGGTTGATGATTCCGCTTTTATGAGGACATTCATTTCGGACATAATAAGTAAGGAACCGGATATGCTAGTAATTGATACGGCCGGAGATGGAGATGCTGCTATATCAAAAGTAAAGGCAATGAATCCGGATGTGGTTACACTAGATGTGGAGATGCCGGGAAAAAATGGCCTTGAAGTTTTGAAGGAGATAAAAAATATAAGTTCTGCTCAGGTAATCATGTTAAGCGGTTTAACGACAGAAGGTTCTGCCACAACCATCGAAGCATTGAGAATAGGAGCTTTTGATTTTGTAGCAAAACCAGGCGACACATCATTCAATCGAATAACTGACATGAAGAGGGATCTGCTTAGCAAAATACGACAAGCATTCGTAGCAAAGAACAAGACAGTGAGAAAAATTTTTAGAAAAGACAAGCAGGATCATAAAATACAAAAAAAAGCTAAGGGCAAAATAGAAGCGGTAGTTATAGGTGCTTCAACGGGAGGACCGAAAGTTTTATACGATATTATAACTAGGTTACCAGCCGACATGCTTGTGCCAGTATTTGTCGTTCAGCACATGCCACAGGGCTTCACTAAAGCCTTTGCAGAAAGGCTTGATAAACAGGCGAACCTCAAAGTTGTTGAAGCTACACACGAAGAGTCAATTAGACCCGGAGTTGTATACATTGCACCGGGTGGATATCATATGCTCCTTACTGAAAACAAAATAATACTTGATACATCTCCTCCTATTCATGGAGTGAGACCTGCAGTTGATAAATTGTTTATTTCAGCTGCAAAAGTCTTTGAAGAGAAGACACTGGCCTGCGTGCTTACAGGGATGGGAAGGGATGGAGCGGAAGGCGTTAGGGCCGTTAAAGCTAAGGGTGGTTTTACTATTGCTCAGGATGAAGCCACATCCGTCATCTACGGGATGCCTAAAGCTGCTTATGAAACAGGGTGTATTGATATGGTGCTTCCTGACAATGATATTTTAGAGGAAATAATAAGACTCGTTAAAACAAACGACCAGAACTAAGTTGAGAGAGGAAGACAATATGCTGACAGATGTAAAGGGAATTCTCGTTGGTCATGCCCAAGATAATGAGGCAGGTACTGGCTGCACGGTCGTCTTATGTAAAGATGGTGCAGTGGCAGGTGTAGATGTCCGCGGGGGAGCTCCGGGAACCCGCGAAACCGACTTATTGGAACCTGAGAATATGATACAAAAAGTTCACGCTATTTACTTGGGCGGTGGAAGTGCCTTTGGCTTAGACGGTGTCTCGGGGGTAATGCGTTTTTTAGAGGAAAATAATGTGGGTTTTGACGTAGGAGTGACGAAAGTCCCTATCGTTCCGGCTGCTGTTATTTTCGATTTAAATGTAGGGGATTTCAAGAGAAGGCCGGACTTAAAAATGGGATATGAAGCCTGTATAAATGCAACAGATGTGAATCCTGCATCCGGTAACGTAGGAGCTGGAACGGGAGCTACTGTCGGCAAATATTTGGGTGATGAGTTTTCGATGAAAGGCGGCCTTGGCACCCATTCCATTAAAGTTGGCGATTTAGTAGTAGCCGGCTTAGTTGTGGCGAATTGCTTAGGAGATGTGGTTGATCCTGTCACTGGAGATATTTTAGCAGGCGCCTTAAACGAAACAAAGACGGGCTTTGTTAATACAATGGACTTAATAAAAAAGGATTTGGCT
>LFSJ01000052.1 GCA_001512695.1 Tepidanaerobacter sp. DTU063
TGAAACTATTGTACCAGAAAGGCTGACGGGTCCTCAACTTTCATTTAACTTTACAATACGAACAATATTACGAGGAGGTAATTTATGACAAAATATGAGACGACAGTTGTAGAAATTGGTGAAATGGCAAAAAAATTCTTCGGTCAAAAGATTATGGTGCTTTTCAACAAGAGAGAAATGCCCTTGGAGATGAAAGATATTTCAGTAATGCACAGTGGGGGAGAACTCGCAGAAGACATAAAAGTTGGCGACAAACTATATCTTGGTAACAGGGAATATATGGTTTGCGCAGTTGGCGAAAAGGCTAACGGCAATCTCAGGCTTATGGGCCATGTCTGCCTAAAATTCGATGGAAAACCGACTCCTGAAATGCCTGGGGACATTCACCTAAGGGGCGACGAGCCTTTGACTATCGAGCTGGGTGAAAAAATAATCATTCAAAGTCCGCAATAATAAAAATCTGGAGAATACCTAGACGGCATCGGAAGCTATACGATGTATGGCATAATTAACAGTGCAGAGAACGCTTGCAATGACAATGCTGTCCCATGGATTTAATTAACGATAGGCCCCTTGTCAAAACTGATTTAAAAAAGGGGAAATCATAAGCTATAACATGGTCAAGCTGGATGAGGACTCTACAATTTGCAACTGAGATAGCTGCAGGATAGAACCTTTATGGTGAAGTGAGGTGGTCTATTATGACCTCAAAAATGAAGGCAGAGTTGTTTTGTCTTCACTGCAACAAAGATACCCCCCATGTAGTTTCGTACGCCGGGACTACTTTAAAGAGTGTAAAGTGCATCCAATGCGGCAGCGAAATTGAAATAAGACG
>LFSJ01000223.1 GCA_001512695.1 Tepidanaerobacter sp. DTU063
ATTTCAGTTTTTTCTTGGCCATAATTCTTACCCACTAAATACACTAACTACGCCATTACTCAACAACATAATCAATATCCCTGCTATAAAATTACCGACCAAAATAGCAGGAAAAGCCAATTTAAATCTCATGTTTAAAAGAGCGGCAACTAAACTTCCGGTCCAAACTCCTGTACCTGGTAGGGGAATGGCAACTAAAATAAAAAGACCCCATGCCCCGTATTTATATATCTTTTCACTGTGATTTTTCATAGACCTATCCGTTATTTTATTTACCAGTTTCCTAAACGTCCTAGTGGTTTTTAGATAGTTAAATATAGGTCTTATGGTAAATAAGATAAATGGAACAGGTATCATACTTCCTATAAAACTAAGGACAGTTGCATGGATAGGCGTCAGCCCTAAGGATATACCTACCGGGATTGCTCCTCTAAGTTCTATTACAGGTAATGCTGCTGTTAGCATCACAGTTAATTCTACTGTTAAATAATCTAATAGCTGACTTAATGATATTTCCATTATATTCACCTTGTATTTTGATGTAGGCTCCACTTATCTAGATTACTCAGACGCTGCTGCTTCATTTGCAAAAAGCACATGTCCCTTCATCAAATCCATCAAATATTTGGCAAAGTCTTCTTTCAGATCATCCCTTTTTAAGGCATACTCTACCGTAGCCATCAAGTATCCTAACTTATCGCCTACATCATATCTCTTGCCTTCAAAGTTGTATGCATAGATGACCTCTTGTCTTAAGAGTTCCTTTAAGGCATCAGTAAGCTGTATTTCTCCCCCGGCTCCAGGCTTAGTGTGCTTCAATATGTCAAAAATCGCCGGTGTTATTATGTATCTTCCAAGAATAGCCATTCTGGAGGGGGCATCTTTCTTTTTAGGCTTTTCCACCAAGTCATTTATCTTAAATATCCTGTCCTCAATAAAGCTTGAATCTATGATACCGTATTTGCTCACATCATCTTCAGGCACTTCCTGAACTCCTATAATCGAGCAGTTGTATTTGTCATATACATCGATCATCTGCTTTAGTGCAGGCTTACCTGCATCTATTACATCATCGCCCAGCATCACTGCAAAAGGTTCGTTCCCAACAAAAGCTTTTGCACAATATATAGCATGACCTAAACCTT
>LFSJ01000169.1 GCA_001512695.1 Tepidanaerobacter sp. DTU063
CCGCCTCAAGTCCCGAAGAGCAAAACCGCCTTCAGTTTTTAGAGCCTGAGTTCCTCACACAAAAAGTTTTGGATATCATCGGGGATTTTGAAAGTCAGAAGATATTCGGCACCATGATTTACTGCAATTCGCTGTCGGCTGCAATAGATATCGAGCACATACGAAGGGCACGGCCGAAGTCTACTGTTGTAACTCCTCTTGACGTTTACAGAAACCTGGCGTTGAAGTACAAAAAAATTGCCCTTTGGGCTGCAAACGGTCAATGCCTTTCGGCAATCGAGCACATATTTTATGAACAAAAGCCATCCATCGACATTATGGGTGTATCCATGCTACCGGTCATAAAGGCTATCGAGAGCGGGGAAGCTCCGAAAGCCATCGTTGAAAAATTTGACCTGGTATCGCTGGGATTGGAGTGTTTTGACGCCGAATGTCTTATTCTTGGCTGCACCCACCTGCCCTATCTTCAGCGGGAGCTATCCAAAGGGCTCAGCATCCCCATAATCGATCCGGCAGATGAGATGTTAAGGCTCTTAACAAAGTCTTGTCAAGCTTAAGGCTTTCCCTTTTTGAACAAAGCTTTCAACCTATCTATAAAACTTGTGTTCTCAAATACTACGTAGGATCCGGAGGAATATCTCGGGACCAGAATTGCTCCAATGTCGTTTATTCCCTTCGGGAATGCCTTTATCTCCACCTCTTTTATTTTTCCTTCCGGTGTGGCTACCCTCATCCAAATGTATGCCGGGTATTCCGACAATACCTCTTGATACTTTCCGGCCTCATCCAGCTCCCTTCCGTTTATTGAAAGGATAATATCCCCTGTTCTTAAACCGCTTTTTTCCGCAGGGGAATTTTTCACCAGGTCTAATATCATCTCTCCCTTCTCGGGGGGGATAAATAAGGGCCTATGTGCCCGCTCCGATTTTTTTGTAGTCATTATCAACAGTTCATGGGCTGCCGGGGCAAAAATGGCAGCAACATAGGCGAAGGGCCTGTACCGCGAGGCCAGTACGGCAAGTAAAAGCAGTGATGTGCTAAACAGCAGGAGGTTTAACGAAGTGGACCTGCAGCGATTTTTCGGAGTCCGGCTCAGGGCTACTTCACCATAGCCCAGTGCAGCCACAACGGGCAGCATCAAGTATATGGCCTGATCGCCCTGTAATATGTGGGCGGGAGGCTTTATAATCGGCCACCAGTCAGGCATTTGAACTACATCTATCGGTGGAAAATCCCCCGTAATTATGGTCAGCAGCATAATGGGGACCGGCCAAAACTCCTGTAGAGAAAAGCCTCCAATGACGCCGTACCTTTTGTCCTTGACATACACAGGGGTTGCATTTATGTGGCCTGCAAAATATATCAAAATGCTTTCCACAAAATGAAGCACCGCTACGAGGCCCATGAGCCCTGCCACGTCAATCCTTATTAAACCCGTCAGCAGGGAAAACAGCGAGACGATACCTCCGGCGTAGGAAAAACACATCAGGTGCGGATCAATAATGGCCAGGAGCAATGCCAAAGGCCACACGAACATAAGGCCAGCTTCCGTTATGCTTATACCCAAGACCATGACCAGCAAGCTGCCCAGGACGCCGCCGCATATGCCGTACAGCACGGCATAAAGGATTTTGTCCCTCGGACTTATTTTTTCCCTTCCAAACAAATTCCTCTCTATTTCAGCAGTTCTCCGGTATTGGCTCCACACGATGAAAATAACAAGCCAAAAAAAGGGATTGAAAAAAGAACTGGGTAAGCCCTGTAATATCAGAAACAGTATTCTTCCAAAGGGAAACACCTTCATCGCTCCCGTAAACCCCCTCAGGGGTGAGATTTGAGGATTTCTAGCGCTTTTATTAGCTGATAATCTTTGTCCCTTGGTACATTATATAGGTTAGTGCCTTCATCCAGCTCTACTTCCGCGTCAGGTTCTACCCCTATGCCGTCAATGCAGCGGCCGCTGGGCATGTAATAGCTGGCAATTGTCAATTTCATTCCGCTCTTATTCTCGAAGGGATGGACTTCCTGTACGGACCCTTTGCCGAAGGTTTTTGTACCTACCAACAGCCCTGCCTTGTGATCTTGTACTGCACCTGCTACGATCTCGGCAGCACTGGCACTGTTTTCGTTTATCAGCACGACAAGGGGCACTGAAATCTTATCCTCATCGGAAATAAACTCCTCCAATCGGTTTCCGTGCCTATCCTCTGTGTAGACAATTAGGCCTTCTCCCAATAATTCATCTGCTATAAGCACCGAATCGTAAATCGAACCGCCCGGATTGTTCCTGAGGTCTAAAATCAAAGCCTTTATTCCTTTATTCTCCAGGTCCTCAAGGGTGCTCTTGAACTCGCTGTAGGTCCTGGCATCAAAAGTGCTAATTCTTATATATCCTATATCATCTTCAAAAACTTCATGGCTGACGGTGCTCAGCCTGATGTCATCCCGAGTCAATTGATATTTCAAAGGCTCATGCTCATCGGCTCTTTTTACATATACCGTCACCTGGGTACCCGGTTCCCCTCTTAAAAGCCTTACGGCATCATCCAGGCTTTTTCCGGCCAAATCCACATCATTTACCTTAACTATAACATCCCTGGGAAGGATGCCTGCCTTGTAAGCAGGAGTTCCCTCAATGGGAGCAAGTACGATGATTTCACCCGTGTTTTCGTCAGCTCCGACAACTATCCCTACGCCACCGAAGGCGCCGTTTAAAGCTGTAATAAAATCTCGAAATTCCGATTCGTTCATAAAAACAGAATAGGGATCCTCGAGGGAAGCTACCATTCCCCTGATGGCCCCCTCTATGAGCTTTTCTGTGTCAACATCTCTAAAGTATTTGTTCTCTATAATTTTTAACACATCTAAAATTGGCTTTAAAGGCTCCATCTCGTGTTGCTCACTGATTGCAGCAGCAACCAGATTATTGATATCTTCTTCAGAGATCTTAGGAGAAGATTTTCCAAAATTGGCTCCGGCAAAAAACGAAAGCAGCGATACTGCAACACACAATATCGCTACTTTTAGTAAAGGTCTGGCCTTGTAATTGCTCATATGTATTCCCACCCGGTAAAGTATTTAGTCTTTACCATTATAACATCTATTTTAACCAATTCCAAGGGCTAACAGCTTGGCCATCTTTAATTACTGAAAAATGAAGGTGGGGTCCTGTGGACAATCCGGTGCTGCCCACCAAGCCTATTTTGTCGCCTTTTATCACCTGCTTACCCACGCCTACCAGTATTTTGGAAAGATGGGAGTATTGGGTTGAAATACCGCCGCCGTGGCTGACGATGATGGTGTTGCCGTAGCCGCCGTATGAGCCGGCAAAGATTACTTCGCCGTCGTCTGCCGCCAGCACATCAGCACCCATTGCTGCTGCGATATCTATCCCGTCATGGAATCTCCGCGTTTTATAAATCGGGTGGATTCTCCATCCAAAGTCCGAAGTAACATATGAGGAGCTGGGCACTGGCCAGCGGAATTCTCCCGTTCCGAAAAAGCCCTTTTTGTTTTGCATTTCCCAGGCCAGTATTTTACGGCGAAGGTTTTCTGCATCCCTCTCAAGTTGGTCCTGTTGACGCTCGTACTCCCTCTTTTGTTCTTCAAGCTTGGCCATCAACCTCTGACGATCTCCGCGATAGGCGACTATTTGTGCCCGTCTCTCATTGATGCTGTTACGTTGGGCTTCTATTAATCTTTGCTGTTCTTCAAGCTCGGACTTTTTCTGGGCCACCTCTTCCTTTCTTGCCCTGAATTCGGCGAGCAAGCTCTTGTCAGCTTCTATAATCCGCTCAACCATGTCAAGTCTTGTCAAAAAATCGGAAAAACTGGAAGCACCCAATATTACTTCAATATAGTCAACGGGTCCTGTCTTGTACATGGTCCTCATTCGTGTGTTTAAATCGTCCTTCTGTTCTTCCACCCGTTCTTCTGCCTGCTTCAGTTCTTTCATGGTGCTTTCAAGCTTCGCTTGGGTTTCCTTGAGTTTGGCTTCGGTGGCAGCCAGTTCTTTTTGTGCTTCGCTCAATTTCTGTTCCAACTCTGCGATCTCTTCAGCAACATTTTTCTTTTCCTTGTCCACCTGTTTTATGCTGTTTTTCAGGTTTTCCAGTTGAGAGTTGAGCATGTTTTGCTGCTTGCGCAGCTCATCGATATCACTGGCAATAGCAGGCACGGAGATTGTCAACAATACCAACAGCAAAAAGCCGGCGACTAATCTATATCTTTTCCGGTTCATGTTTCTCCTCCTCCAAGGCTTTAGACATTTAAGAACCGCTTTATTGAAAAGCTACTGCCAAAAGCTCCAATCAACATGCCGATGCCCAAAAAGCCTAGGGCATACTCATAAAATCCTTCAATAGGCAGCAGAGAAATCATTGGAATGTTGAGCTTGACCGTAATGTACAGGTATTTATAAGCAAGGGCTAATACGCCTATAGCCACCAAGGAGCCGATCAAGCCCAATATCATCCCCTCTATTAAGAAGGGCCAGCGCACGAACCAATCCGTGGCACCGATGTACTTCATGATACTGATCTCGCGTCTACGGGCAAATACCGTGAGTCGTATCGTATTTGAAATGATGAATATTGAAACACAGGCAAAGACTATCATTATTGCTAAGCCGATCATCCTGAGCCAATAAATGATGTTAAAGAGTTTTTCGACGATACCCTTGCCGTATTTTACTTCTTCAATTCCGGCAAATCTCTCAATTTTTTCAGCAACTGCTGCCACTTCATGGGGGTCGTTAACCTTTATCCTAAATGAGTTGGGAAGGGGGTTTTCAATGCCTTCCAACAGCTCTTTACCCACTTGCTCTTTAAATTCTTCGATAGCCTCTTCTTTTGAAATAAACTTTATCTCCTTAACCTCGCTTATTGCTGCAATATCCCTATTTAGCTTGGCTATACTCTCCTGCTCTACCGAATCTTCCAGGTATGCCGTTATCTCCACCTGTGACTCCACATCTTTTAATATGTAGTCAAAATTTACGGAAAGAAGTAGGAAAGACCCAAAAACGATAAGGGCAGATGCTACAGCTCCGATGGATGCAAGGCTCATCCATCTGTTTCTAATGAGACTGGTAAAGGATTCCTTGAAAAAATATTTAAAAGTCCTTACTCTCACAGTTATATACCCCTCTCTCCTCGTCCCTGACCAAGCTGCCGTTTTCCAACTGTATTACTCTTTTTTTCATGGAATCCACCAGTTCCTTAGCATGGGAAGCAACAATTATTGTGGTTCCCCGTTTATTAATATCATCCAAGAGGCCCATTATGTCCCATGCAGTTTCCGGATCCAGATTGCCGGTGGGTTCATCGGCCACCAGGATGTCAGGGTTGTTGACCAAGGCCCTGGCCAATGCGACCCTCTGTTGTTCACCCCCAGAAAGCTCTGAAGGTTTAGCCTTGGCTTTATGCAGTAAACCAACTCTCTCCAGGACAAGGGGAACTCTTTTTCTAATCTCTCTCGTATGCGCCTCGACAACTTCCATTGCAAAGGCTACATTTTCGTATACGGTCTTCTCCGGCAAGAGCCTAAAATCCTGAAATACTATGCCTATACGGCGCCTAAGATGCGGAACTTCTCTATGCCTTAGTCGGGTAATGTTTTTTCCGGCGAAAAAAATTTGTCCTTTTGTAGGCACTTCTTCTCGAAATATGAGCTTAATCAGTGTAGACTTACCTGCACCGCTAGGGCCTACAATAAAGACAAACTCGCCTTTACATATTTTCAAATTGATATCTTTAAGGGCGATCTGACCGCCCGGATACACTTTCGTAACCCCATACATTTCAATCAACACAATCACTCCAAACGCCAGGTATATTTTTTACTTCGACGTCTATACTGAAAATCCTTCAAGAAATTAGTTTTAAATCAGCAATTTCTCATACTTCGTCGGCATTTTAAATATATCATCAAATATATCTTATTCTCAACATTTGAATATCATTTCTAGCAAAGCTTAAAAAACATAAAAAGTTATACGCGGACAATATTATACTTTTTCGCAAAAAATAATAGCCTTGCCACATAACGGCAAATCTTCAGCTAATATACAGGATGACCTGCCAAGGGGACGTTTCGTTTGCCAGGTTGGCGATGCCAACCTGGCAAACGAAACGTCCCCTTGGCAGGTCATCAAAGATTGAATTAGCTTCAATCTAATGTGCAGGCTTGTCGATTGTTTTGAATATTAGCGGCGGCTTAGGATTCTCTCACGAACTTGTTGGGGGATCATGTCGCCTACGGTGCCGGTGGCAAGGCAGATATAGGTATCGGAGGCACCGTAGTATACTAAGATTTCGTCATCGATGTCGAGGATATCCTTGTCTTCTGCGGGAACGGCACCGCAGGTAAAGACCACATTAGGCACCCAGTATTCGCCTTTTTTGCCTATCTCAAACTCCGTCTCGGGAGATAATGTAGGATTGGGCGAGCGGTACAGCAGGCGTCCGGGATCCTTTAAATCTGCCAGCATCACGCCCAGGCGGTATACCATATCCTGGTCTACTCCGTGGTATATCAGCAGCCAGCCGTAGCGGGTTTTTATGGGCTGTGCACCGGCCCCTATTTTCAGGGAGTCCCACATCATCCCCGAACGGGGGCCCATGATTATTTTGTGGCCATTTTTGGGCCATGGAAATGTCAATTCGTCCGAATATGCTATCCATATGCTGGGTTCTATGCGGTGGTATATGACATATTTGCCGTCAATCTTTTCGGGAAACAGTATGGCATCCTTATCCCATAAGCCCGGAAAGGCAAGGCCCCGCCTTTTCCAACGATCAAACTTCCTGTTTAGGAAGTCCTCTACCGAAATGGATGCCGAGGCAATCTGCGCTACCACTCCGTCGTAAGCAGTGTAGAGCATAAAAATCTCATCATCTATTATAACTGTCCGGGGGTCTTCGCAGCCCTTTTTTTCTTCCTTGATTTCTGGCCCAAACACGGGTTCTGTTAGTCTTTCTATAATCCTGTAGCCATCGGATATCGCGAGCCCAATCCGTGAAATTCCATCATCGCCAAAGGCTCTATATAGGAGATATACCTTATCTTTTATTCTAAGTGCCGCCGTGTTTAAAACAAACCTGCTTTCCCAGTAGTGCTCCTGTATGGGCAAAAGTATCGGAGTCTCACTGTAGCGTTTGAGCTCTTTGGCTTTCGGCCAGTAATCCAGCTCTTGAATTACCACTTCCTCCCGATATGGTTTTACTCCCAATAAAACCTGGGCCAAATCTATACTTTCACAGCCACGGCTGATATACAGAAATACCTGGTTTAGAATTTCATCAGGATTGTATCCCATTTCCTTATAGATTTCTTCAAGCAAATCATGGTTAAACCAATCCCGCTCCACATGGAGGAAGAGAGCCGTCGGTATTCCCTCTCCCCCTTTAAAGCTAAAACTGGCCCAAGTCCAGGCGGAACAAGGCATAAAGGTGCCATCATTTAAAACTAAGCTGAGGCCGTAGCCCTCTATCATGGTATCGATATTTTGTGCATCCCTTTCCCTGCCCAGCTCGCGAAGCTTGTCAGAAACGGATTTGAGCCTTGATACTAACACCCGATGGTGCCAATTTTCAAAGATGTGATGTGCTGAGAACATGGCCTTACCGTAATGGCCTAAAATGGAATTGACAAATTTGCGGCCTACTTCCTTCCGTTCCCTGGCGTAATTCTTCCAAAGGCCCGAAAAATGTTCCGCTTCAACTATACTTTTGGAAATACGGGTAAAATATCTGAGCTTGGGGTACTTGCCACCCATCCCCTTGCCCAAGTTCATGACGGGGATGCGGGCAGTTAACCTGTTTAAATCCGAAATCTCCCGAAGTTCCCTGAAGCCATGAAAATTTGTCCTGTCAACTATCATAGGCAAAATTTCAACTTCTTCAAAGCTGTCAGCCCTTAGGTTGTCCTTTAGCCAGTAGAAAATCCTGTCAAAGTAATCCTTGTCTTCGGTGAAAGTTGCCAATGTAAGTATCTCTCGTTCATCCATATTGTCAAGGAGCTCAGGCAAGCTCCTAAAGCCCATCCTCAGAATCAAATTTCCCGGAGGATATTCATGTAAGAGCTTCCTGAGAACCTGCCATTTCACGGCAAAAACCTTGTTGTGGGGAAAGATTTCAAAAATGTGATTTACCACTTCACGGGTGCCCTTAACGCTGTACAAATCCCCGGGACAAAGGCTGTCTACGGTACGCTCCAGCTCTTCCATGACCCGGGTCAGGCATAGGCCGATTTCCTGGGAGGAGGCCTTTTCATCAAGATTAATGCTGTCAAGAAAGGACATAAAGGCAGAGTTATATTTTCTTTGGAGCCTCTTAAAAACCTGGTTGGTAATGACTTCCCGCTTACCCCTGCCGTAGAGCTTTTTGGGCAAAACAATGGGAACGCCGGGTATAAATTCCAGGTAATCCAGGAGTGTTAGAGCCGGGCTTGTGGCATCTACCCTTTCGCGCCAAGCTTTTACAAAGTGTCCTTTATTTTTCGCAAACGCCCTGATAGTATCGTTATAGATTCCTTCAAGTTGAGATAATGCTATTTTATCTATATCAATGTCGGCAGCTTTGAGGCTCTTTTTTATCTTTTCATCTTCCATTATCAGCAGTGCAACCATGCCGTTATATATGGCCAGAAAGAGCTCCAGCAGATCCTCCTGCGAGATTTCAGGGCAAAAATTGTCGGTCAGCAAAAATTTGTAAGCTATTTTTGCCCAGAAATCCGGTGAGTATCCTGGCGTAGCGTAGGCCCTCGTCATATCTTCAATACATCGTTTCTCCTCTGTACTTAATATCTTTTGTAAAAGATTTTCGTAGTGGTAAGTCCCCTCTAAAAACGAATCCAGATGTTCCTTGTAATTGCAGCAAACTTCAAGGGCTTCATCCTCCTGTCCCCTTGTAAAAATATCCGGAGCTCTTATAGTCTCAGAGTCCCTGAGCCAGAAATCCTCATCTCTCTTAATGCATTCAAACAGAGCCTTCAGCATTTCCTTGTAGACAATATATTTTTTGCCTAGCGAAACCGGTGATAGTTTTGCACCGAGCTCAACCTCACATATTTTTTTGTTCAGTTTTAGCGCAGTAGTAATAAGCCAGGAATTGACGCCATAACCGCCAAGATATTCCCTGTTTTGGTCAAACTCGGAGCAAAATTCTTCCACTGCATCGCGGCTAATTGCAAAAACGCCGCTCAAAGGGTCGCTAAATTTCATTTCATACAGGGCTGCAATTAGAGGTGCAACCAGAATCTTGCCGATAGTATCTTCAAAGGGATGCCGCACGAAACTTGCAATTGACATGTCATAGTCTTCGAATACTGGTTTTGCCATCCGGTCAATCCAGTCAGGCTTTATTCCACAGTTGCCCTGACTCACCAGGTCTGCTTCTAAAAGGACGACATCAGATTGGAAAAAACGGGCCAGTTCTAAAATGGCCCTAATACTGTTACCCCGCCCGTTAGCACCTGGCGGCATCAAAAAACTAACTAGCTCATCAGTGAAGTGTTGCCTTATAAGTCTTAGAGCCTCTTTGCCTGCCGGGTCGCCTACGCATGCGATAAGTTTGCGTTTTTTTGACTCGAGACTTTCCTTTGCAACGGATATAACCTCTTTTAAGGTATCCCCTTCATTGTAAAAGGGGATACCTATCACTACATCAACATCATTTATTGTGCTCAGGTCTTTTTTTACCCGTTTTATGGTCTCTTCAAAAAGCATATCATTATGACCCAATAATGGTCCCTCCTATACTGCGGGAATCAATAATTCATCTCTTTTTGCTTCAATATCGTGCAAAACCTGGTGGGCCATCAAAAAGGAGATTACAGCTTCTGCACCTTGATTTAGGTTTACCCCATTGGGAACCAATGCGTCATGGCAACCTTCGGTTTTTTCGTTGTATAGGGGGACATTATTTATATTTTTCCCCCAATACCAGTCATATGCGAGCTTTGCAGTTTCTATATACTCCCTCTCAGCTGTTACCGCATATGCCTGCAGGCAGGCGAGGACAACTGATGCAGCATCTACCGGCTGCTGGTCGTACGGAGGTATCTGGTTTTTTTTAAGCCACCATCCTCGATTGCCCACAATATTAAGATATCCCTTTTGAAAAAGGGAATTGGCAAGAAAATTCAAGGTGTTTTTTGCAGCTGTCAGTACCTTCCCATCTTCACTTACAGCATAAAAACCAAACAGTGCATGAGGGAGCACCGCATTGCAGTAGGTCATTCTGTCTTCAAACCAGTGCCAGCTTGTGCTCCTATTCAGTTCATAAAGATTTAAAAGCTTATAGGCAAGATATTTGGCTTGCGGAATCATATATTTGCATTTTAAGGATGCTATCATTTTTACTACCCCCATCAGCACATAGGCTATGGCTCTTGGGGAGTTGACCTGCACGGCTCTTGGCATTACCCGCCTTAACATCTTCCTTGCAATCTTTTGAATTTCTGCGATGCTGCAACTAGCAGCAAAGCTTGCTGCAAGCACACCTCTGCCGATGCTGTCCTCCGAATTGATTACAGTATAGTACTTGTCATGGACCTTCAGGTTTTGCCAGGTCCCATCCTGATTTTGAGCTTCCTGCAAAAAGCTGGTATATGTCTTAATCAGTCTCTCCCGCTCTCGTTCTTCCATGCCCATTGCAACGATCAGCGCCCGGGCATTGTCATCCACCGTATAGCCACTTTCAACAAGGGGTCTTGATTTATCGCTAAACTGGATAATTCCGGTGGAATCCGTCATGCGCTTGAAATGGCCGTACACCTTAAAACACCTCACTCTTGGCATGTAGCTGCATGATATTCCCTATTATATCTACATATCTTTTTCCAACTTGTGGCCATGACATGGTCTTACCCAATTTGCCAGCCCTTTGCTCCAACCTTTCCTTAAGCTTGGGATTAGAAAAAATCTTGTCTATAAGCTGTGCCAACTCTTCAGGATCAGCATCTGAAGCTACAAGGCCCCTGCCCTCTGCCAGGACCTCCAAAGCGTAGTCATAGGGGGTGGAAACGATGGCCCTGCCGCAACCGATGGCATAAGATAGTGTCCCGCTTACTGCCTGATGGCGATGGGGGTACGGAGTGAGATAAACATCCGCCATGTAAAGGACTTCACCTAGTTCTTCCAGGCTCAGGTATTTATTTATGAACTTTATGTTGTCATCAACTCCCAGGGTTTGTATAAGCTCGACCAGGGACTCCCTGTAAGCTTCCCCCATTTTCTTCTTTAAATTGGGGTGAGTTTCCCCTGCTACCAGGTAAATAATGTCGGGGTATTTATCTTTTAAATAAGATATGGCCTTTATACCCAGTTCAATCCCCTTGCCGGGACCTAAAAAGCCAAAGGTTACTACTAGAGGCCTGTTTTCTATGCCATATGCTTTTTTGATAACTTCACCGGGTTTTTCCTCAAACTCGGGCACCCCGTGATGGACCATGAAAAGCTTTTTGTGGGGAATGTTGTACACTTTATTTAATAGTTCGGCCGATCTATGTGTCATACATATGACTGCCGTTGCTTTTTGGCCTAGTTTTGACAATATCCTACGCTTGTGAAAATCCGGTTCCGGCAGCACAGTATGCGTATTCAATATAAAAGGCTTCTTGAGGCTTTCCACAAAGTCCAGCACGTATCCGCCGTCATCACCGCCGAATATCCCATACTCATGCTCGACAAAGACCAGGTCTATATCCGAAGAATTGGCAAGTTCCGCTGCAATGGTGTAGTGATCCCGGTTTTCCTCCTCAAGTTCAAAAACCACTTCTTCCGGATAACTGTACAAACCGCTTTTATCGCTGATTGCAAAAATTAAAACCTGCTCTCCCCATAACATAAGGTTATCTCTTAGATCCCTTGAAAATGAAGCTATCCCACATTCACGGGGGTAGTAGGTGGATAATATAGCAATATTCATTTGAACACTCCTTACATAATTATTATTTTTGAAACACTTTGCCACATACATTAATATTATTGCTAATTTATCCCTATATTATCCATCCTCGATTTTGGCACAAAAAATGCCCTGTGTTGCCAGGGCAAAATCTCATACTCTTATCCTCGCAGCATTCAGCTCCCTAATAAATCCACCGATATCAATTGCAAAGTTACCTCGACCAGACCAATCAATTTTGATGTCAGGTCTGCTTAGGGGAATTTCCAGGGTCTTTTTATCCGAAAAGACCTTTAACATGACTTCTTGAAGCATTACACCAGGATCCAGCCAAATATTATTTTCAATGATCAATTTGATGTCATCTTTCGGATCGATAAACAAAAAATCGATGGGTGATGAAGGATCCGCCTCGAATATCCTGCCGAGTAAAAAACTTGGCTCATAAATACTCTTTCTCCCCACTCCAGCTAATCTTCTTCCAGGAATGATGCTTCCAAAAAATCTAAATACATCTTCCGAACAGCTGTCTTCTATTAGCTTGCCGTTGTTTGTAACCCTAAGTCGCATAAAATGGTTATCCATGATGTAAACTGCCCTTTGCGCATAAAGCTCGATTCCCACCTGCATAGATGATCAACCTCCCAATAAAATTACCCGTTCATTTCATCATATTCACAGGCCGGTCTTCTTGTTACATTGATTTTACACTTGTTATGCAGGACAAATCCCGATTTTGTAGAATATTAACAGTGAAATCATTATATATTTATAGTAGTATGTGCGAAGGAGTTGATGCCTTGAAGAATGTCGGAGATTTTAAACAGGAAATCATTAAGATTAACAACAGGGTCAACGAGGAAATGTACGGGAGAGGTCTTGATTGGCAGAAAATTGACATTATCGGCGACAAAATTATCATTTTAGCATTAAATCGCAGAATTTCAATACTAAAACATGTTGATGAAAAAGATGCTTTTACTGCCAGATTGATGGACCTGGCATTGCTAAATGAGTTTAAGGTCAGATTTAAAAAGCAGTTTGAAGATAAGTTTCAATTAAAAATTCGAACCATCCTAAAAGATTACGATCCGGTCAACCAGCTAGCGGGCACAATAATAATAACTGTGCAACCTGTAGAAGATTTTTTAAAAACCCTTGACAAGCATTCATAAATAATGTATTTTAATATTAAGTATTGTAAAAAACTTAATACTTGACTGGATAAGAAAGATCCACAAGGATAGTTCGAGGCCGTCAAATAAATACCTTAAAGAGAACTGTTATGCTATTTTCTTAAAGTATTGAGAATGGTAGCGTAATTTTCTCTTGATGAGGTATTTATTTGGCGGCCTCTATTTATTTGTACAACTATAAAAATATTTATAATACACAGTATTATATGCAGTAAAAAAATTTTACAACTTATCAAAATAATGGAAGGATTTTCGATTTTTGTGTCGAAGTGTTATTTAAATAGCTCATC
>LFSJ01000155.1 GCA_001512695.1 Tepidanaerobacter sp. DTU063
GTAAAAATTAGGTGTAAAAAATTATTGATCGAAAATTGTAAAAAGTTACTTGACATCTACACCTATAGCTCATCACATGTTTCACCCTCCTTACTTTTCGATAATACGCCGAATTTCTTCGATCTCGGCATCCGATAAATCCTGCTGTTTCGCAAACGCGGTGATAAAGGCAGGAAGTGAATTTTCAAAGGTCTTTTTCATCATTTCGTCCATTTCAGCAAGCTGGATCTCCTCCTTGCTGACGAGGGAAGTAACGATGGAGCCTTCGGTTTTGACAACACCCCGGTCGCCCAGCCGCTTGATGACGGTGTATGTCGTCGTTCTGCTCCAGCCCAGTTCTTCGTTGCAGAGTTTGGCGAGCTTTGCGCGGGAAATGGGCTCATTTTTCCAGAGTATCAGGCATAAGCGATATTCACTTTCAAATACTTTCGGTACGGCCATGATAATGCCTCCTCGAGTCTACTATATTAGACATATAATTTTAATCTAACAGAGTAGACACGGAAAGTCAAAGGGGTACTTGAATGTTTACAGAACGGTCACGATTGCTAATGCGTGAATATGAAAAGGCTCCCCAGCATTCGCGGTTAAAGTAAGTGCTTTGATTGCGGATGAGAAATGAATTATAATTTGTGTAGAATATGATTAATGAAAGGAAACACCAGGAATATTGCGGAGTGAGACTAAATGGAAATATTGGACATTGTTGATGAGAACGGCAAACCGAAAGGAAAAACAGTAGAGCGGGAAAAAGCGCACGCGGAAGGCATCATGCACAGGACCTCGCATGTATGGCTTCTCAGAAAAAGATCAGGAAAGGTTCAGGTTCTGCTCCAGAAAAGGTGTGAAACCAAAGAAACATTCCCTGGCTGTTATGACATTTCAAGTGCCGGTCACATCCCGGCAGGAATGGATTTTGCGGAATCAGCCATAAGAGAATTAAAAGAAGAACTCGGTATTACAGCTTCTGCTGATGAACTCATACTATGCGGTGACAGGATAGCAATCTGGGACGACAACTTTCATGAAAAACCGTTTCATGACAGACAGTATGCACGTGTGTTTGCTCTGTGGCGGGATATGGACGAAGAGGAATTTTCTCTTCAAAAAGAAGAAGTGGACAGCGTGCTGTGGATGGATTTGGACGAATGTATGGCATCTGTTGAAAAAAATCTGATTAAACACTGCATCTATTTTAAGGAATTAGAAATGGTAAAGGAAAATACATCATGGTTTCTATGAGAAACCCACAATACATCAATTAAAAAATTTCGATCAACTATTTATTTTACACAATATGAAGTATATGGAAGACCGACGTAATCGTCTGTCGATTTGTTTCCTCGAGCGTTCATTTCGTGATAAAATTGGGAAAAAATAAAAATAATTATTGACATTAACGTTAGGGAAAGCTGTAAAATGTTTATGAGAGGTGAGATGTATTGGGATTAACAAAGATTGGGGAGTTAGCGGCACAATATGGGATTTCAAATAGAACCCTGAGATACTGGGATGATGTAGGTATAGTTAAGAGCCTAAGAACAGAAAATGGGTATCGTTATTTTGATGATGCTGGAATACGAAGAATTGAGCAGATTATCATACTTCGTAAACTTAGAATGTCAATACAGGATATCCAGGACATATTTAAATCAAATGAACCAGATTATGTTACTAATGTATTACAAAGGCACTTGGAAGAAACGAAACATGAGGCGGAAGAATTAAGGACCGTGAGTTTTTTACTTGAGAGACTGGTTGAAACTGTTAAAGCCCAGAGTAATTTGCCAGAGACATTTATTTCCCTTGATTTGTCAGCTAACTCAACAACTTTCGGATTTGAAAATACACTCAAAAATATACTCTCAGAAAGGGATAGTTGTATGTCAGAAAAATCAAGTTACAGTAAAATCGGTGATGTAAGGATTGTAAACCTGCCAAGGATGTTGTTTGCATGCTATAAGGCAGAAAGCACAACTCCGGAGAATGATTGTTCAAAAGTAGTCAATAAACTTATTATTGAGAATTCACTTCACCTAAAGTACGGCTTCAGACATTTTGGCTTTAACAATCCTGAGCCGCAAGAAGGTAATCCGGTTTATGGCTATGAAATGTGGGTTGTTGTACCTGAAGACTTTAATGTACCTGAACCATTTTACAAAAAGGAGTTCTCTGGGGGACTATTTGCATCAATTCCAGCACGATTGTCAAATATAGGAGAGCGCTGGAAGCTGCTTTGGGATTGGGTATTTAGCAGTGAGACGTATGAAGTTGATTGGAATCCTGATTTAGACCGGAGATGGTTCGAAGAATGTATCAATTATCAACCCCATAATTCTGACGAAGATTGTGATAATGATTTACAATTGGATTTGCTGGCTCCAATAAAATTGAAAGTAAAATAGGTCAGTTTATTTCATGAATATTTTGACTGCTTTAAAATTACTTATACAATAAATTTCATAATATGTTCATTAAAAAGAAAAAGGATGATTAGAATGCAATGGAAAGAGATATTCCCATCATTTAAACAACCGTCAATTGATGAAATTGCAGATTATATCGGAGGTGATACAAAAGAGTTATGGCTATCACTAATAAAATATATGGAATCTGATTATAATGTAAAACCAAAATTGTCCTATAGTGCCTGTGCAGCAAAACCCGGGTGGAATGTAAAATTTCAAAAAAACGGTCAGTCATTTGGTACGCTGTACCCTGAAGAAAACGCTTTTTCAGTCATGATTATAATCAGTTATAAACTTGACCCGCTAATGCAGTCAATTTTGCCGGATCTGAGTCCTAAAACGGCTGAGCTTTATAATAAAGCTGGTGATTACATGAAAATGGGTAAATGGATTATGTTTCAAATTAATGATTCAACTACTCTTGAAGATTATAAAAAAATATTAACAGTAAAGTTACAGCCAAAAGTAAAGTAACAAAATAAAATAATAATGCATATAAGGAGGCTTATTATGGCTAAAGAACTCAGACATTATAGAGTATTGAGCGAGCAACTGGAGAAGTTTACCGACGAAAGCACCAGAGAGAAGATTCTAAGCGGAATGAACCATATTAAGGAGAGTTCAAGCCCTGAAGCAAAAGCTCAATGGGCATATGAAGTAATAAAGAGAATGGATGAGATACTGGATAGTGATACCTGTATAAAAGTCCGTGAGAATTGTACATGCCTCAAATCCAACGAAAATTCCATATATGCTAAGACATTCAGAAAACTTAGAAAGCAGTACATGGGTGAAGACAATTATATTGACGAGGTTGTAAAATACTTGAATGGCACAAAACCTTTGCGCCGTTGCGGAAAAGTCTCCCGCGAAGGTGACAGGATAATCTCTGTTATTGCAGAAGGAAGATGCGATTGTCCTACGATTCGTGAAGGTTTGAAACAGCCTATATCAATTACCTGGTGCCACTGCTGCAAGGGAAGCCTTTTGAGTGTATACAAATATGTTTTCCCGGATAAAACATGCAAAATGGAGATAATCGAAAGTGTGGCTGCCGGAGGTAGCACCTGCACAATGATTACCAAGTACGAGTAATTAAAGGACATCTTTTAGCTCTAATGTCCAAATCTTTCAGATATGAGATTTGATATAATTCTGAAGTTGTTTGACTCTCATCCGTGAAAATCATTTGGATCTATGACGTTATAAAAATGCTGTTAATGTTTCTTGACTCAATTGAAGTAATTCTTGATAGAACAAGACAAGTCATGAAAGTAGATATTACTACAGGCGATAAGATCGCTCCACAGGCAGTTGAGTATTCTTTTAGGCTACTATTTGAAAATAGGAGTATAAGAAGGATTGGTAGAACAACCTTGTTAATTGGTACCTGTCTTTTGTTTTTATGGTCATAAACGCAATTTCTGAAGAAGTATTATGGAGGGGTTTATGTAATGTTTATTAAGGGAGCAGCAGGCAGAAAGCTGCCTTATGGCAGAGTGCCCAAATCCATTATACCGGATAAGTATATACCGGCAAGAAGCCGGCCGAATTATGAAAGCGCAAACACCTGCGGCTATTCTTCCGCATACCGTCTCAATTTGAGCCATGGCCGCCCACCCTTATGGCAACTTTTCAGTTTATCCTTGAAAAAACGCCGGTTAAAATGTATAGTAATAGAAAAGCTTATAGTAAATGGCGGAGGAATAAGATGGAGAAGAAAACTTTTTATATTACCACCCCTATATATTACCCGAGCGACAAGCTGCATATAGGCCATTCGTACTGCACTGTCGCTGCCGATGCGATTGCCAGATATAAAAGGCTCAGGGGATATGACGTCATGTTCCTTACCGGGACGGACGAGCATGGACAGAAGATACAAAGAAAAGCCGAAGAAGCGGGAAAAACGCCGAAAGAATACGTGGACGAGATAGTAGACGGCATAAAAGAGCTCTGGAAGCTTATGAAGATAACCAACGACAGGTTTATAAGGACAACCGACAAGTATCATGAACAGGCCGTGCAGAAAATATTCAAAAGACTGTACGATTCCGGCGATATATATAAAAGCGAATATGAAGGCTGGTACTGTACTCCGTGCGAATCTTTCTGGACCAAGACGCAGCTTGTTGACGGGAAATGTCCCGACTGCGGCAGGGATGTGGAGTTAACCAGGGAGGAGAGCTACTTTTTCAGGCTTTCAAAGTACCAGGACAGGCTGATCAAGCATATAGAGGAAAACCCCGAGTTTATACAGCCCGTATCCAGGCAGAACGAAATGCTGAATAATTTCCTGAAGCCGGGGCTGGAGGACCTGTGCGTATCGAGGACATCTTTTAATTGGGGCATCCCTGTTACTTTTGACGAAAAGCACGTGGTATATGTTTGGATAGACGCGCTGTCCAACTATATAACCGCTTTAGGCTACAACTCGGATGATGATTCCGCATATAGGAAATACTGGCCGGCCGATGTTCACCTGGTGGGGAAGGAAATCGTGCGTTTCCACACCATCATATGGCCCGCCATGCTGATGGCTCTTGGCGAACCGCTGCCCAAGCAGGTGTTCGGACACGGATGGCTGCTGTTGAAGCTTTGAAAGATTACAGCAGCATGCAGTACATTATCGAGCACAGTGATGAGGATATATATGAAGTTGAAACCCGTATGACAAGCCCTCATAGTGCAAAGATTACCGGAGTTCCGGGCAAACACAATCCCAAAAG
>LFSJ01000221.1 GCA_001512695.1 Tepidanaerobacter sp. DTU063
AGCAATATGCTTCAATCCATTTTGGATACCTTAGAGTCCTTACTTTCTGGACAAGACCCTTCACGGATAGAGCGTATAAATTTAAGCACCACTATTTCTACCAATGCTATTGTTGAAAACAAAACAGATCCAGTTGGAATGATAATACAGTGTGGACCCGGCCTTGAGAAGGATTTTCTGCGTTGCGGCCGGGAAAATATTTTTATATCCGGATATATAGACCACAGGGGCAGGGAAGTAAGCTCCATTGATATTGCCGAAATTGAGGAAACGGCGAGAGTTTTTAAGGACCGTAATATTTCGGCGCTAGCAGTAGTCGGAAAGTTTTCCGTGCGAAACAATGCCCACGAATTAAAGATCAAAGAAATGTTAGAAAATGAGTTCTTCCCCATCACTTTAGGTCATAGCCTTTCGGGCAAATTGAACTTTCCGCGCCGTGTCTTTACGGCATACTACAATTCTGCAGTGTATAACATTTTTTACAAGTTTTGTGAAAGTATTCACCAGGCCATGCAAAGGCAAAATATCAAGGCCCCCGTCCATGTCTTAAAAGCCGACGGCGGCACCATGAGCATGAAGGCAGGACAGCAGTTTCCGGTATACACCATACTGTCGGGACCGGCGGCCAGCGTAATGGGTGGACAGGCCTTCCTCAAGACTTCCCAGGATGCAGTATTTTTAGACATTGGAGGGACTACTACTGATATTTCCTTTTTAGCCGACGGTGTGCCGCTATTAGAACCTCTGGGAATAAAAATCGCGGGATATCCAACTCTGGTCAGGGCCCTCTACAGCGTCTCGATAGGAGTAGGCGGAGACAGTAAAGTAACTGTAGAAGGTGAAAGGCTGGTGGTCGGACCGGAAAGACTGGGCAGACCCAAGGCCTTAGGCGGCATGTGTCCGACACCTACCGATGCCATGATCGTCTTGGGGCTGATGAATATCGGCGATAAGAGAAAGGCTCTTTCAGCAATGAAAGAAATTGGCGAACAACTAATGATTTCTCCAGAAGCTGCGGCAGAAAAAGTTTTAGACGAGATGGCAGATATGATTAAAGGCAAAGTGGATGAGCTGCTCCGTGATATAAATTCTCAACCGGTATATACGGTCAGAGAACTCCTTTACGGCAAAAAGATTAAACCGAGATTCATCCAGGCTATTGGCGGCCCGGCCAAGGCGCTTTCTCCCATTCTCGCAAAGAAATTTTCCATTCCCTGCAGATATCCAGAATTATTTGAAGCGGCCAACGCGGTGGGAGCTGCCCTGGCCAGGACCACCTCCGAAATAACCATGTACGTTGATACAGCCCAAAGGACCCTGTCGGTGCCGGAAATGGGCTTACATGAAACAATAAGTTCGGCATATAGCTTTGAGGAATCGAGAAAGCGAGCCTTGGCCCTTGTAAGGGAACAATCCAGACTATTGGGAGCAAGAGAAGATGAAATAGAAGCCGAGATAGTAGAGGAGAGCAGCTTTAACATGGTTAGGGGTTTTTATACCAGTGGTAAGAACATAAGGATCAGGGCTCAAACTAAGCCCGGCTTAATATATCAGCTGTGGAGTGATGAAGATGTTGGCAGCTAAGCGCAGGTTGGGTTTGGTATTCTTTCCAGCCTTTGATTGGGCCATCAGTCCTTCCCATCCCGAGCGGGAGGAAAGGCTCCTGTACACCCAGGACCAGATTTTTGAAGAAGGCATCTTGGATATAGAGAATATAAAGTCATATAATCCCCTCGTTGCTTCAAAAAAAGATGTGGAAAGGGTTCACTTTTGCGTGCCTGATGTTGAGGAAAGGGTGACACAATCTCATTTAATCTCAGCAGGCGGGGCAATAAAAGCTGCCCAGGCGGTAATGGGAAAAGAAGTCGATAAGGCCTTTGCCCTTGTCCGGCCGCCGGGCCACCATGCCCAGAGGGTAGTATACGGCGATCGAGGTTTTTGCATAATAAACGTAGAAGCGATAATGCTGGAAAACCTCAGGGCCACATACGGGCCCCTTCAGGCAGCCATTGTCGATACCGACTGCCATCACGGAGACGGCACCCAGGATATCTATTGGAATGACCCGAATACCCTATATATTTCCTTTCACCAGGACGGCAGGACCCTTTATCCGGGAACGGGCTTTTTGGATGAATTCGGCGGCCCCGGTGCCTTGGGTTATAATATAAACATTCCCCTACCGCCGGGGACGGGAGACGAAGGCATATTATATGTCCTTGACAATTTAGTGCTGCCGATTTTAGATGAGTATAAAGCTGACTTGCTAATAAATTCTGCAGGTCAAGACAATCACTACACGGACCCCCTTACCAATATGAACTTCACTGCTCGGGGCTATGCAGAGTTAAATCACAGGTTGAGTCCTGATATAGCTGTATTAGAAGGAGGATACTCCATTGAGGGTGCACTGCCCTATGTGAATCTCGGAATAATCCTTGCCATGGCAGGCTTAGATTACTCTCAGGTCCGCGAACCTGATTACGACGAGAAAAAATTAAGACAGTCTCCTAAAATCACTGAATACATAAAGAAGCTCTGTGAAAACATATACGATCGCTGGAGGCAAAGAGAACAAATCGCACGGGAAATGCTCAAGGGAAAAGATTACGTAATAAGGCAGCGTCGCGTATATTACGACACCGACGGTATTATGGAATATCAAACACAGAGATTCAAAGTATGCAAAAAATGTTCCGGCGTAAACACTATAGAATCAAACAGCGACAGGGGAATGCCCATATTCGCCGTAACCATACCTTCCGATGCTTGTCCCTCGTGTGTTGATGAGGGCCATAAAGCCTTTAAAAACGCCGACGTACAAAAATACTTTAAAATATACCTGCAGGACAGACCAAATGATAGGTATAGTGCCAGGCACCTAACTTATTGAACTATTTGGAGCAGCTTAGGCTGTTCTTTTTTTGCGGCAAATAACCAAACAGTCGTTTGGTAACTTCTTCTTTAAATGCAAAATATTTCAGCATGCTGGTATACTAAAGCATGTTGACATAATTTGGGAATTGCGGTTTTGTATAAAAAGAAAAATATGGATGAAGAAAAGCTGGCATAAAGGAAAAACTAATTAAAGGAAGAAAGGGAGGTGTCAATTTGGAACTTTATAGCAATATACGTGCAAATCTTGCTAATCACAATATAAAGTTGGGAAATTTTATTGCCCAGAATCAAGCGAGTATCAGTGACTTGAACAATCAACTGAAAAATCTTCAACAAGATTTGCTCCAATTAAAAAATGACATAGAGACAACCTTTAAAGAAATAGAAACTGAAAGCAAAAAGGGCCAGAACTTATTGGCGAAATGGATTTCCGGAGCCAATAGTCAACTGGTCATAGAACAGATAAATCAAAAACAAATCGACTTGACTAACCAGGTGCAGAAAATCAGCGACAGCTTTAGCCAGCTGAGCCAGAATATAGACGATGGATTGAGTAGTTTTATTGCATCTTCTCAACAGATAATGGCGGATTTCAAAAATGTGGAAAATCAGCTGCAAATGGCCCTTCAGACAAGTGACAAGACAAATGCTGCATCTCAAGGCAATGCCTACGCTCAGCTTCAGCTCAGCATTAAGCAGGCTATAGATGCCCTGGAAGAGGCTCGTAGGGGCATACAGCAGCAGAGAGTTTACGGTGAAATTAATCAATCAATTGATAACATACTTCAGTAATGGAAAAAATTCATATAGTAAAAGCTCTGGCACAGGGCATGCTAATAGGGGAAGTTAAAATTCCTTTAGGAGGTGTTTGTTTGGCCCATAAAAAGGAGTTTAGCGATTATTTGTTGGAAAAGAAAGCTGATTCTGAGGTTTCTGAAGAAATAAATAGCAAGCTGAAAGGGGCAAACCAACAGACCCAGGGGGGTGCGAACCAACAAATGGCAAATCAATTCGGTCAATCTCCGCAGGACTTTCAGCAACTTTTAAACCAGTTGAAAAGCCAGGCCCAAACCCAGCAACAGCAGACTGACGGCAAGGTAAATCAAGCGATACAGCAGGCCATAAATGCATTAACCCAAGCTCAGCAGAGCATTCAGGCCAACCAGGTTTTTTATCAAATGAATCAGTTGCTTGATCAGTCTACAAAGCAGTTACAACAGTTAAATCAGCAAACTCAACAAACTGGCCAGCAGCAACAAATGCAGCAGGGCGGGCAACAACTTCAATGAGCCCATGGGGAGGTTAAAATAACCTCCTCATTTTTTAGACCTAGCTTGACATATATTACATTAAAGTATTAAAATAAAAGTAAGTGAAAAATAGTTTTTACTTCCCGTTAGGTGAGGCTCCTGTGCGAATACAGGCCACTGCCCGGAAATGTCGAGAGACACCAATGGGTTAACAGGTTTCGCCGGATTAAGGCAAATCTAATGTGGCTGGAACAGGGTTCCAAAGTCGTACAGTGCTAAAACCGAGACGAGGGGAAATAGTATTACTATGCCCTTTCGTCTAAAAAGGGCTTTTATTAATTTTATCATGCAAAGGGGGCGGTACGATGGACCCGGATCCTAGTCGATGCTTTATAAAACTTAATATCAATGAGGTCTATCTTACCGCTGCTGCTGTGGTGGGTAGATGGACCTCTTAAAAAGGAGGGACAGTTATGCTGCCAAAAAAAGATGTAGTTTTGATAAAGCATTTCGTACTCAATAAGAGCGACGAAGCACACAAGATACTTGCAAACCTTCACCCGGCAGACATTGCCCAGATACTCAGTGAAATAAAGAACGGCAATAAAAAGCTATTTTTTCAAATGATGACAAGCTCTAAGGCAGCCGAGGTGTTGGAAGAAATTGAGCCCCATGATCGGATTTCCATTATTGATGAGCTGACTGAAGCGGAAACCATAAAGATCTTAGAAAACATGTCAGTAGATGAAATTATAGACCTTTTTCAGCAAATGCCCTCGGCTCAAGCCGAAAGCCTTTTGAGAAAGCTTCCCGAAGAAGATTACGAGGAGCTCAAATCGCTCCTTAGGATGGCAGAAGACACGGCAGGCGGCCTCATGACCACAGATTATGTATATATATTCTCGGATGCCACCGTAAATGAGGCCATCTCAGATGTGCGACAGTTCGGCCATAAAGCCGAGACAATTTACTACATTTACGTAGTAGATAAAAACAAGCATCTGGAAGGTGTATTGTCTTTAAGAGAACTTATTACTGCTCCTAGGGACAAAAAAATTCATGAAATTATGCACACGAATATCGTGTCGGTTCACGTAGACCAGGATCAGGAGGAAGTTGCAAAAATCATATCCAAGTATTCCCTCCTCGCAGTTCCTGTTGTTAACGATTCAAATCGGCTCCTGGGTATCGTAACGGTTGACGATGCAATGGAGATTATAGAAGAGGAAGATACGGAAGACATTCATAGAATGGCAGGTATTACGCCGGAAGAAGATGTGGCTTTTTCAAAGACCATTTGGGGTTCCTCGAAAAATCGACTCTTGTGGCTCGTTATATGCCTTATAGGAAACATGTTCTCGGGGAAGGTCATTGATGGATTCTCGCATGTACTGGAGTCCATGGTTGCTCTGGCCTTTTTCATTCCGGTTCTCATGGCAACGGGGGGCAATGTAGGCACCCAATCATTGGCACTGACGGTCAGGAGCATGGCCACGGAAAAGTTGAGCAGGAAGAACGTATTGATTTTCATATTGGGGGAAACCTTAGCAGGGCTGCAACTTGGAATAATATGCGGAGGGATAGTATCAGTTCTAGCTTACCTTTGGCAAAGCAATATTCAGCTCAGCATGGCCGTTGGGCTCTCTATGGGCATATCTTTGATACTGGCCTCCCTTATCGGTGTCCTGGTGCCCTTAATATTTCACATTTTTGACATTGATCCTGCCGTAGCTTCCGGCCCTCTCATAACTACACTTGTGGACATATCTACCCTTGCAATATATTTTACCGTTTCTACTTATCTCATTGACGTCATTTCACCGGATCTTGTCAGCACCGCAAAGGGGGTGCTGGCATGAACGAAAGGGAACAGATTCTTGGACTTTTGGAAGATAAAAATTATGAAGAATTATATCCGATACTCGAGCAATATCATCCAGTGGACATCGCCCAGCTCATGGAAGAGCTTTCGGAAAATGAAAGTATAAATTTGTTCTCGGCATTAGAATTCGATACTGCCCTTCAGGTTTTGGAAGAAATAGATTCACGCAAAAAATATTTAATCTTAACGAGTGTTGAATACAATTATGCGCGCAAACTAATCCAAGAAATGTCAGCGGATGAAGTAGCTGACTTATTGGGCGATTTAAAGGAAGAAGAAAAAAGACAAATATTGTCCTTGCTGGAAGAAACGGAACAAACCGACTTAATAGACTTGTTGTCTTACGAGAGAAACACTGCCGGTGGCAGGATGACCACGGAATATATAGCCTTTCCCAAAGAGTTAAAGGCCAAGGACGCTCTCAATAGATTGGCGGAACTGGCCATTGATGCGGAGACCATTTATTATGTGTATGTGGTGGATTCTCAGGGAAGGCTGGTAGGAGTAGTTTCACTGAGGGATTTAATACTAGCGCCTGAGGATACTTGTATTAAAGATTTTATGCAGACCGATGTAAAAAAGGTCAATGCCCTACAGGAACAAGAAGAAGTGGCGAAACTCATTCAAAAATACGGCTTATTGGCGTTGCCCGTAGTTGATGATGACAATGTGCTATTAGGCATAGTGACCGTAGACGATGCCATGATTGTAGTGGAAGAAGAAACTACAGAAGACATACTGAAGTTAGCGGGCTCGAATGTTGATGAAAGCATTGACCTAGGTCAGGTTTCGATTTGGGCCCGGGCAAAGCGAAGGCTGCCCTGGATTTTAATAGCGATTGCCGGTGAAATAGTATCCGGCAGGGTCATAAACGACTTTTCTGCTGCCCTGCAGACCATAGTGACTTTATCCCTATTTATTCCCGTAATTATGGACATGGGAGGCAATGTCGGCACACAATCTGCTGCCATCATGGTAAGGGGCCTTGCCACCGGTGAACTGGAAAGCTTGTCCATTGCAAAAAATGTCCTTCGGGAAGCCGCCGTGGGAATTATTCTGGGCCTGCTGAACGGCATTTTGGTAGCTGCCATAACATACCTCTGGCAGGGGCAAGTGTTGCTGGGCCTTGTGGTGGGAATTGCCATGGCCTTTAACCTGACACTTGCGGCAATGCTAGGCACATTCTTTCCCCTCTTGTGGTATAAACTTGGTCAAGACCCGGCCGTGGCTTCGGGACCCCTTGTGACAACCTTTCTTGATATCTTGGGACTCTTAGTTTATTTTTCTACAGCCACATGGATTTTAGGGCTGTGACCGGTGGAAAACAAACCGCCAAACTTCGGAGAGTTTGGCGGTATATTGATTAAAAGCACATTCTATTTTTTATTTAAATCAATATCGAGTTCAATTCCCTTCATGATGATATCCTGGATATCTGAAAACAGCACTGCAAAGCGTTCTTCCGCTTCAAGATACCTTTTTAGCAGCGAATTGTGGGCAACAATGTTGTACAGATTCCTCAAGTTTTCCTCAGCTTCATCGGTTGGCTTTCCTGAAAGCTTAAGAGCCTGCAGCTCAAATTGTTTATTCCTCAGGTCTTTTAGCATGTTTTCGGCCTGGGGATCCTCTTTTAAACTTTCTTTGGCTCGCTTAAACTCTATGTATTCAGGACACTCGCGCAAACGCCTTGCAAGTTGATGGGCAGCATCATATACATTCATATTCAGCAGCCTCCTTTAGTTTTAAATCTAGCTATCTAACTCAATTATAACAAATATTGAATGTTTTCCAACACAAGCTTTTTTACATAGATTTTAGTTTCAATTTATATTATACTGTTATAGAGAGGACTTATATGAAGCTGGACAGAATGGCATACTCATGCCCGGTACAGTCGACATAACCAATGCCAAATATCAGCATAGAAAGTTTAGCGTAAACAAAAGGTGAGACATATGAAGGATTTGAAGCTAGTGATAATAACCGGCCTTTCGGGTGCGGGCAAGACTTTGGCGATGAGAGTTTTTGAGGATCATGGCTATTTTTGTGTTGACAATCTTCCACCTGCTTTAATCCCAACTTTTATGGAACTCTGCAGTCATAGCTTGAAGAAGATAAACAAGATAGCATTGGTTATAGACATTAGGGGTGGAGGTTTTTTTGATAAGCTGTTTGAAAGTTTAAACGAAATGGCCGACTCGGGCTATGATTACGAAATCCTGTTTTTGGAAGCTTCGGATGAAGTCCTCATAAAGCGCTATAAGGAAAGTCGGCGGCGCCATCCCTTGGCATTGGAAGGCCGCATTGTGGAGGGGATAGCTTCCGAACGGCAAATCATGTCAAGGCTGCGCGACGAGGCCGATTATATCATTGACACTTCCAATAAAAAACCCTCCGAACTTAAAGAAGAAATAACAATGAGATTCATCGAGCAGGGAAGGGAAGAACGACTTTTAATAAACCTGGTGTCCTTCGGTTTTAAACATGGGATTCCATTAGACGCTGATTTGATCTTTGATGTCAGGTTTATACCCAACCCTTACTATATCGATGAACTGCGGCCTTGCTCGGGCAAAGACAAAGAGGTAAAAGACTTTGTGATGAATTGGCCCGAAAGCAGGCAATTCCTAAAAAAACTGCTTGATATGGTGCAGTATCTAATACCCTTTTATATTCGGGAAGGCAAAACTCAATTGGTGATCGCTATTGGTTGCACCGGAGGCAGGCATCGCTCCGTGGTCATAACCAATGAACTGGCTGGAATGCTTAAAGCTAACCGCCACAGAGTTACGGTGGACCACAGAGACATAGACAAGGATCGGGGTTGAAAATATGAATCCGAAAATAGTTTGTTTGGGAGGAGGCACCGGGCTCCCCAATCTTTTGAGAGGTTTAAAGCTTTATACGGATAACCTAACCGCCATTGTAACTGTTGCCGATGACGGCGGCAGCTCAGGCATACTAAGGGACGAACTTCATATACCTGCACCCGGCGATATCAGGAATTGCCTATGCGCTCTAGCCTGTACCGAACCTTTAATGGAGGAATTATTCCAATACCGCTTTAGCTGCGGCAGCTTAAAAGGCCACAGCTTTGGAAATCTATTGTTGGCAGCGATGACGGAAATCTTAGGCAACTTCGAACTTGCCATTAAGGAGTCCAGCAAGGTACTGGCCGTCAAGGGAAGGGTTCTTCCTTCTACCTCGGAAAATGTAGTTTTAGAAGCTGTATACGATGATGGTGAGATAGCTTGTGGAGAGTCTCACATTCCAAATTCCAGGAAAAGAATCTCCAGGGTGATGCTGAAGCCTTCTGACGCAAAACCCTCGGAGGAGGCTATAGAAGCCATAAAACAGGCAGATGCCATTATACTTAGCCCGGGAAGCCTTTACACAAGCTTAATTCCAAATCTGCTCGTAAAGGACATAAGCTCTGCCATATCAGAATCGAAGGCAAGAAAGATTTATGTGGTAAATGTGATGACACAGCCGGGCGAGACCGATGGTTATAAGGCTTCAGACCATGTCAGGGCTGTTATTAAACACTCATGTTCAGCCGTGATGGATTATGTAATTATTAATTCAGGGCAAATACCCGACTATCTCTTATCGCGTTACCTACAAGATGGCTCTAAGCCTGTTGAGTGTGACAGTGAAGTCATTGAGGCAATGGGATACAAGACTGTGACGGCTCCGGTAATAAACCCCACCGACGTAGTTCGTCACAGCCCTGAGCTTCTGGCAGAAGTTGTGATGAAGATAATTTAGCTTAGATTGAAGGTTTTTTTATTATTTATGTAGAATTAAGGAATGAGGTGAGGGTGTGTCTTTTTCCTACGAGGTTAAGGAAGAGTTGTCCCGTCAACCCTCCGAGAGCTGCTGCCAAAATGCGGAACTGGCTGCCCTGATTCGAATGGCCGGAACTATAAAAATAGTCGGCGGTGAAAAGAAGGTATTAGTTCAGGTTCAAACCGTGCACGCGCCTACAGCCAGAAGGGTTTACAAGTTGATGCGCAAAAATTTTCAAACTCCTGTCCAGGTTGCCATAAAGAGAAACAACTTTTTAAGGGATAAAAGACTGTATATCATTTCAATAGATATGAAATGTTGCAGGAGATTCTTAGAGGAATATGGAATAATACCGGAAAAAGAGCATGCAAAACTCAAAAGAGCCGTAATGAATCCGGACTCAATCAAAAACGACTGTTGCAAAAGGGCTTTCCTGCGGGGGGCTTTTTTGGGCGGCGGCTCGGTCAGCAATCCGAAAGGCCCTTATCACATGGAATTTGTCACCCAGGATGAAGATATGGTCAAAATTTTAACTGAAACCATTAACCATTTTGGCTTAAAATCTAATGTGGTTGAACGCAAAAACAACTACATGATTTACTTAAAAGATGGAGACCACATTTCGGACCTTCTCGGCCTCATGGGTGCCCACAACAATCTTTTAAAATATGAGGATGTAAGGGTTTTAAAGGATATGCGAAATAGCGTAAATCGCATTGTAAACTGCGAAACGGCCAATCTTAACAAAACCATCGACGCATCGCTTAGGCAGATAGAAAGTATTAAGTATTTTAAGGAAAACAACATTTTTGACAGATTGCCGGATAAACTAAGGCAGATTGCGGAACTCAGACTCCAATATCCGGATTTAAGCCTAAAGGAATTGGGTCAGATGATGGATCCTGTTTTAGGCAAATCCGGAGTGAGTTATAGATTAAAAAAGATTGAAGAAATGGCTAACAAATTACAGTCTATGAAAGGGGATTTATGAAATGGTTCAACAAAATGTGATTGTTAAAAACAAAACAGGGCTTCATGCAAGACCTGCAGCACTCTTCGTTCAGGCGGCGAACAAGTTTAAATCCGAAATATTTATTGAAAAAGAGGGGAAAAAGGTTAACGCAAAAAGTATAATGGGCGTTATGTCCCTAGCAGTCAGCCAAGGAACTGAGATTACAATATCTGCTCAGGGTGATGACGCACAGGAAGCCGTAGACAATCTAGTGGAATTAATCGAAAGCAAATTTGGAGAAGAATAAATTTAAAAGCTACCGTGACGGTAGCTTTTAAATTAGGTATAATTAACTAAAGGTGAGTTAAATTATGACGAAACATGCCCGTATTATCGAATATATCAAAAACTTAAAAGTAGGCTCAAAAATCTCGGTCAGGCAGTTGGCAAACCAATTAGATGTCAGTGAAGGCACTGCATATCGAGCGATTAAAGACGCCCAGCTTGCCGGCTATGTGTGCACCATGCCCAGAAAAGGTACCATCCGCATCGAAAAAAAGGCGGACGAAGAAATCATCCACTTATCCTTTGCGGAAGTAGTCAACATTGTAGAGGGCAGCGTGTTGGGAGGCAAATCCGGACTTCACAAGCCCCTTAGCAAATTCCTGATTGGGGCCATGGAAGTAAGAGAAATGGACAAGTTCATCGAGCCGGAAAGCCTTTTGATAGTCGGCAATCGCAAGGACGCACAAATGCTGGCCTTAAAACTGGGTGCTGCGGTGCTCGTGACAGGTGGTTTTGGTGTAGATGAGGAAGTTATAAAACTTGCAGACAAAACCGGAATGCCGCTGCTTTCTTCGTCCTACGACACCTTTACGGTGGCAACAATCATAAACAGGGCGCTGTACAAGAGATTGGTGAGAAAAGACGTAGTCAGAGTCAAGGATGCAATGGTTACGGAACCCGATTATTTGACCGTAGATTCCACAGTGGGCGATTGGCGAATGCTGTACAAAACCACAAAACACAGCAAATTTCCCGTGGTGGATAAGGATATGAAAGTCTGCGGCGTCGTAACAAATAATGACATTGCCAGTCTAGATGACAGTGTTTTAATAAAGGATATTATGACCAAAGACCCAATTGTTGTCACAAAAGACGCGCCTATTGCCCATGCCACACGATTGATGGTGTGGGAGGACATTAAGCTGATACCGGTAGTTGAAAACAAAAGGCTGGTAGGAATTCTGACAAAAAAGGATGCAATTAAAGCCTTCCAACACTTGAGCTTTCAACCGCAAATCGGAGAAACCATGGACGCTTTGGTCATGAACCGGTTTTCCATGAGCAAAATCGAAAATGGAGTGAGGCTCACGGGCAAGACGGATCCCTTAATGCTCAATCCCCAGGGTGTAGCAAGCAGCGGAGCCCTTATGACCTTAATGGCAAATGCCGGCTTTGAAGCATTTAGGGTGCAAAAACGGCTTGAGACGGTTTTGGACAGTTTTACGGTGTACTTTACAAAACCGGTCCAGTTGGAACAGGATATAGAAGTTGAAGCCATAATAATCGATATGGGTAGAAAGTCGGGCAAGGCCGAAATAAATATAGTACATGAAGGAAATCTGGTAGCAAAGTCCATTATTTCCGTTAGGGTAATCGACAGGTAGGTGATTTTTGTGGCAGAATTTGTCCACTTGCATGTTCACACAAATTATAGCCTCTTGGACGGCGCCTGTGAGATAGACAGGCTTGCCAGGCGGCTTTCAGAGCTGGGCATGAAAAGCTGTGCCATTACCGACCACGGTGCAATGTACGGTGTGATAGATTTTTACAAAAAAATGCTGGCCTACGGAATAAAACCGATTATAGGTGCTGAGGTGTACATGGCCGAGCGGATCATGCAGGACAAAGAGCCCGGCGTGGATGATGAGCAGTATCATCTGGTGCTTTTGGCCAAGGACATTCAGGGCTATAAAAACCTGATGAAGCTTGTTTCACTGGGCTTTACGGAAGGTTTTTACTACAAGCCCAGGATTGATATGGATATTTTAGCTAAATACTCGGAAGGCCTGATAGCACTTAGCGGCTGCCTTGCCGGAAGAATTCCGTCACTTCTTTTAAAGGGCAATTTTGATGAGGCCAAAAATATTGCCCTGCAGCTTAATTCAATATTCGGGCAGGATAACTTCTTCATAGAAGTCCAGGACCACGGCCTCTTAGACCAGCGAAGAATTATAAACGACCTGATTCGCCTGAGCCAGGAAACGGGAATTCCCCTTGTAGCCACAAATGACGTCCACTATATTCAAAAAGAGGATGCCCTGGCCCAGGATGTGCTGATGTGCATACAGACGGGGAAAACCCTGGACGAGGAAAACCGAATGAAATTTGAAAGTTCAGAGTTTTATTTAAAGTCGCCGGAAGAAATGGCGAGCCTCTTTTCATATATTCCCGAAGCCCTTGAAAATACCATCAGAATAGCCGAGAGTTGTAACGTGACCCTGGATTTTGGAACCATACACCTGCCGAGCTTCCGGGTCCCGGAAGGGCTTACGGAGGATGAATACTTAAATCGGCTCTGTTACAAGGGTGCGAGAGAGAGATATCCCGAAATAACTGGGGAAATAAAACAGCGGCTGGACTACGAACTTGAGACCATAAAAAAGATGGGTTATTCCAGTTATTTTTTAATTGTCTGGGATTTTATCAATTTTGCCAGGCAAAATGGCATAATGGTGGGACCCGGCAGGGGATCTGCCGCCGGCAGCTTGGTGGCATACTGCCTATATATAACCAACATAGACCCGCTTAAGTACAACCTCCTCTTTGAGCGCTTTTTAAATCCTGAAAGAATTTCTATGCCCGATATAGATGTAGACTTTTGTTATGAGCGCCGGCAGGAAGTTATAGACTACGTGGTCCGAAAGTACGGCCAGGACAGGGTGGCTCAAATCGTGACCTTCGGCACCATGGCGGCCAGGGCTGCCATACGTGACGTAGGGCGGGTAATGGGGTACCCTTACGGGGAAGTAGACAGGATTGCAAAGATGGTCCCTGCCGAGCTTGGAATCACCATTGAAAATGCCCTCACTTTAAACCCGGAGCTAAAAAAGCTGTATGAGGAAAATGAAAGGATAAGGCGACTTATCGATATAGCCAAGGACCTAGAAGGTTTTCCCCGGCACGCATCAACCCATGCGGCGGGAGTTGTAATATCGAAGGACCCGATTGTGGAGCATGTCCCCTTACATAAACTGGGCGATTCAAATGTGACAACCCAGTATACCATGACAGCCCTTGAAGAACTGGGGCTTTTGAAAATGGACTTTTTGGGTCTTCGAACCCTTACGGTCATAAGGGATGCCATAAATATTATACGCCGCACCAAGAATGTGGAAATAAACCTGGACAAGCTTCCCTTGGATGATAAAAAAGTATATGAAATGCTCAGCCAGGGAAATACCGCCGGGGTATTTCAGTTGGAAAGCACCGGCATGAGAAACCTGCTTAAAGAATTAAGACCGGAAACCTTCCAGGACGTAGCAGCAATTATCGGTCTGTACCGCCCGGGGCCCCTCGGCAGCGGTGCTGCGGAAGATTTTATCAAAAGCAAAAACGGTCTAAAACCCATCAAGTACCTGCATCCTAAGCTTGAACCGATATTATCCGAAACCTACGGTATAATTCTCTATCAAGAACAGGCCATGAAAATTGCCCAGGAACTGGCCGGCTTTTCACTGGCCCAGGCAGACATTTTGAGAAAGGCCATGGGCAAAAAGCAGCAGGACGTAATGGCTGCCCAGAGAGAATCTTTTGTAAACGGCTGTGTGAAAAACGGCATAGACAAAGTTACTGCAGAAAAAATATTTGACGAAATTTCCTATTTTGCAGGTTACGGTTTTAACAAGGCCCATTCAGCCGCCTATGCCGTTATAGCCTACCAAACGGCATATCTTAAGGCCCACTTCCCCGTCGAATACATGGCGGCGCTGCTTACCAGTGTCATAGATAATTCCGATAAGGTTGCCCACTATATAAATGAGTGCAGACACTTGGGCATAAAAGTTTTACCTCCGGATATTAACGAGAGTTACGAAAGCTTCACGGTAGTGTCGGATAAAATACGCTTCGGCCTTACTGCTGTAAAAAACGTGGGCCACAATGTGGCAAGAGCTATTATAATGGCCAGGAAATCCGAAGGCAAGTTCACGTCTTTTACGGATTTTGTGGAGAAGGTATCCGGAGATCTCAACAAAAAAGCCCTGGAAAGTCTTATAAAAAGCGGGGCTTTTGCGTCAATCGGGGCAAAGCGCTCGCAGCTCCTCGCCATTTACGAAGATACCCTGACGAGGATTCAGAAGGAGCAAAGACAGGGTATGAAAAATCAAATCTCTCTTTTCCAAATACTGGACGACACTGCAAGTTACGGGGAAAGCTTACCCGACGTCCCTGAATTTCCTTCCGCTGAGCTCCTGGCCATGGAAAAGGACATGCTGGGCATATACCTCAGCGGCCATCCACTTTCCGAATTTGAAAGGGAGCTTTCGGAAAATGTCACCTTTTACCTTGGGGATAAGAATAACGACAATATAGATAAAAAAGAAGTGCTCGTAGGTGGTATCATAACCGGAATACAAACAAAAGCCACCAGGAATGAGAGCATCATGGCCTTTATAAATATAGAGGACCTGACGGGGAGTATGGAAGCTATAGTGTTCCCAACGGTTTTTGAAAAATACAAAAGTCTTTTGCATCCCGATTCCAAGGTCTATATTAAAGGCAGGATCGATTCAAAAGAAGATGAAGCGCCAAAATTGTTGGTGGAAGAAATAAGGCCTTTGGGGAAAAGGGAGTCTGAAGGTACGGTTGTTTTTACCGTCTCAAACGGGGACCAGCTGGACATGAATGCCTTAAAAGATTTCATTTCCAATCATATGGGCAATGATCGGGTCGTCATATATATAAAAGAAACGGCCAAAAGTTATCTGCTTGATAAAAAAATGGAGGCTTCTAGGGAGAATTTAAACATGCTTGCTTCAATAACTGGCTTGAGAAATTGTACATTTTGGGATAAATTAATAGTTAAGAACTAGTGCTATTTGCAACGCCTTATATAATACCGGAATAAAGGGGGCCGATTAATTTGTGGACGGTTATATATATGGCCACTGATAAGGATACAGCTCATAAGGTTGTACAAGCCATAAAAGATGAAGGTTTCCTGGTGAAGACGAGGGAAGTCATGAAAAGTAAAAAGCATGGTTGCTGTATTGAAATTAGTGTCCCAGAATCTGAAGCTCAAGAGGCACAAAATGTCATTCTAGAGAAAAACCTTTAACCGGAAAGGAGCAATATAAATTCATGAAGAGAATTGGAATACTGACCAGTGGTGGAGACGCACCTGGAATGAATGCAGCTGTCAGGGCGATAGTCAGAAAAGCCGTATATTACGGCATAGAAGTTTACGGCGTGCATAGAGGCTATATGGGACTGATTAATTCCGACTTCGTCAAACTGGATATCAGCTCCGTAGGCGATATAATACACCGGGGCGGAACGGTGCTGCTCACCGCCAGGTGTGATGAATTCAAAACAAAAGAAGGCCAGGAAAAGGCCTTAAAAAATCTGGAGGCTTTCGGCATAGAGGGCATGATTGTCATTGGAGGTGACGGCTCCTTAAGAGGAGCAAATGTTTTGTCTAAGATGGGTGTTCCTACTATCGGTATTCCAACTACCATCGACAATGATATTGCCTATACCGACAACTGCATAGGATTTGATACCGCAGTCAATACCGTTGTCGATGCCTTGAACAAGGTCAGGGATACCGCCACATCCCATGAAAGAACTTTTGTCATTGAGGTTATGGGCAGGAAGTCCGGCCATTTGGCCCTTCATACCGGCCTTGCCAGCGGTGCGGAAACGATCTTGGTGCCGGAAATACCCTTTGATTTAGATGCTGTCTGCGAAAAAATCAAATCAGGCTACAAGAGAGGAAAGCTGCACAGCATTATAGTTGTTGCTGAAGGTGCAGCCAGCAGCCTGGAAGTAGGCAAGGTGATTAAGGAAAAGACCAATCTGGAAACAAGGGTTATAATTCTTGGCCACCTGCAAAGGGGTGGCAATCCCACTGCCTATGACAGGATATTGGCCAGTCGCTTCGGAGGTAAGGCTATCGACCTGTTAAAAGAGAATGTCAGAGACAAGATGATCGGCTTAATCAATGGCGAGATGGTTTTAACCGACATAGATAAGGTTCTTTCAACTACCAAGCCCTTAGACATGGAACTGTATGAGCTAGCCGACATACTGTCATATTAAAGCATGAGGATGTGATGACCATGCTGAAAACCAAAATCGTATGCACCCTTGGCCCTTCCAGTGAAAACAAGTACGTAATAAAGCAGCTGATTATAGCAGGCATGAATATTGCGCGCATTAACTTATCCCACGGGAATCATGAAGAGCACAGGAAAAGAATCAATGCCCTAAGAAAGGCCTGCGAAGAATTAAATGCCAATGTTGCAGTATTGCTGGATACCAAGGGGCCGGAAATAAGGCTGGGAACTTTTTACGGTGGAAAGGTGTTGCTTGACAAAGGTCAGGAATTTGTCCTCACTCCCACCCCCATGATCGGCAATGAGAGAGAAGTTTTCATCAATTACGATCATATCGCAGAGACTGTAAAGCCTGGCGAAAAAATACTTTTGGCAGATGGCCTAATTGAGCTTTGCGTAAAAGACATACAAGGGGATAAGGTTGTATGCACCGTTGTAAACGGCGGCGAATTGAGCGATAGACAGGGAGTAAACATACCCAATGTGTCGCTTTCATTGCCGGCATTGACTCAAAAGGACCTGGAAGATATTCTGTTTGCCATCGATATAGGTGCCGATTTCATCGCGGCGTCTTTTGTCAGAAAAGCTGAGGATGTTATGGAAATAAGGCGAGTGCTGCAGGAAAACGGCGGCAGCGACATACATATAATTGCTAAAATCGAAAACCAGGAAGGTCTGCAAAATATCGATGAAATAATAGAAGTTTCGGATGGCATCATGATAGCACGGGGCGACTTGGGTGTCGAAATTCCGGTTCAAGAAGTGCCGGTAGTCCAAAAACAGATTATTGCCAAATGCAACGCTGCAGGAAAACCGGTAATCACAGCTACCCAAATGCTGGATTCCATGATTAGAAATCCAAGACCCACTAGGGCTGAAGCCACTGACGTGGCCAATGCTATCTTTGATGGCACCGACGCTATTATGCTTTCAGGAGAAACCGCTGCTGGCAAATACCCCGTGGAAGCTGTGACGATGATGGCCAGCATCGCAAAAAAAGCCGATGAAGTGGTCTTTAATGATGTCGAAAAAAGGCACATCACCGTAAAATCCATAACCGATGCGATAAGCCATGCAACATGCTCAATCGCATCAGAACTTGGGGCAAAGGCAATAATAACCTCAACCAAGTCCGGATACACGGCAAGAGCAGTGGCCAAGTTCAGGCCAAAGGCCCCCATAATTGCAGTAACCTTCAATGAAAAGGTCATTAAGACCCTGCAACTCATACGCGGCGTAATACCTCTGAAAGTAAAACAAACATTCTCCACTGACGAAATGTTTCGCGAAGCTATAAATGGAGCATTAAACTCCGGTATAGTAATAAGCGGCGACTTGGTCGTAATAACTGCTGGAGTGCCAATTAATATATCCGGGACAACCAACCTGATTCGCGTCCACGTGGTAGAATAATTTATGACGAGATATATTTTTCCTTAGTAGAATTAGATACAAGGTACAAAAGAACTTATAAACGGGCTGTCTTTTTGTCTTTTAATATTTTTTTTAAAAATAATTTTCCCAAAAATCCCGAAATTAGCAATATGACTAAAGTTCTGCGGTTTCTTTACTCTTCATGTTTTTATGTGCGGATTCGGTCAGCCAATCCGGAGGCAGGGATATCATGAAAAAAAAGGCCATACAAATCATATTTAGTGTTTTTCTGCTTTTTTTTATATTGTCATCTGTATCTCTTGTTTTCGCAGGACCCAAACAACTACGAGTTGCGGTTAATACTAATATGGCTCCTTATCAGTTTATAGGAGAAGACGGGGAATGCGTGGGGTTACATATAGATATCCTGAACTGGATTGCTCAAAGGAAAGGACTGGAACTTTTTTATGTTCCTTATGAAAAAAGCCACGAATGCCTAAAGGCCCTTAGCAATGGGGAGGTAGATATAGTTCTTGGACACAAATCCTATGATACGGTTGGGTATGAGTTTCAACTTACCGGAGAGCTCTCCCGGTCTTCTATATGTATGGTTGCTCCCAAAGAGCTGGTAAACGAGCTTAACGAACGGGCCGATTATAAATCACTGTCGGCAGCCCTCGAGTACGGTACTTTGGATTATACTCACATGAATAATCTTGGATTAAGGAAATATGTGTCATACGGCAACCAGCAAATGGTTGTTGATGCGCTCATATCAGGTGAAGTAGACATTGCTTTCGGCATTAAAGAATGCTTCGATTACCTGTTTGCTCAAAAAGGCATTGCGGACAATTATACTATACTTCGCAACTACCTTTCTCCTATCAGTTATTCAATGTTAGTTAGAGAAGATGATGAAGAGCTATTCACGGATTTAGATACGGGTCTTACCGAACTGCGCACCAGTGGTAAATACGAAAGCATTTACCGCAATTGGATCGTTGACCGTGACCTTATAAAAGCTCAACAGCGGCAACAATTGATTACAAGGCTGTTGGGCATTGCTGCGGTTGGAACTTCTCTAGCTTTACTGGTTATGGCATTTAATGTAAGGATGAATATTTTACTTAAACGCAAAGTTGATGAAAAAACAAAAGAATTGAGAGATGCGAATACACAGCTTGAACGCATGGTAGAACAATTGCATAGTGAAGGACGCTTGAGAAATAGCATTATTGAGGATTCTCCCAATGCTATGATTTTTATTGACAGCACTTATTGCATTACATTAGCAAACAGTGCAGCCCGTAACATGGCTGGAGTAGAAGAACTGGTTGGTAAAAACATCAAGAGTGTGGGGGTATTTAGTGAGATACTAGGACAGATTAGATATGACATTTTTTCTGCGCAGGAAGATAGCGTGGACAAACCAATGATTGTAGAAATTGGGCAGGATGAAACAAAGCAAAGTTACCGCTGTATTTTTTATCGTTCCAGTGATTACAGCACTATTGAAGGCATGCTGATGACCGTGGAGAATGTTACTGCCGAGGAGTTGAAGAAGCAGGAGCGATTTGAGGCAGAAAAGAATAAAGCTCTAAACAGGCTTGTGGCTGGAATAGCACACGAGATAAAAAATCCTTTAATGGCTATAAAAACTGCTTGTACGCTTATTCTAAATCAAGGTGACGACCCTGAAATAAAAAACGCATTTGCAGATTTTGTACCCTACGAGATTGAAAGAATCAACCAGCTTGTTGAGGGCCTTATAAGTTATGCACGTCCTACTAAGGATAAGACCGAGCTGTTTGACCTTTCGAAGCTCGTAAATGATTGTCTATATTTAACCAGCATTGCGGCTAAGAGGAGTAGAATCTGTCTTGAAACCGAGATTGAAGACAATTTATATATTTCAGCTAAAAAGGTCCAAATAAAGCAATCGTTGATCAATATTATTATCAACGGTATAGAGTCGATGGAGAAAAAATTGGCCGGGTCTGCAAAACCGGACGGCAGCATTAAGATGAAGATAACTGCTTATAAAAACGACAAAAATGCGATCGTTGTTGTCCGTGATGAGGGAGTAGGCATGACTGCCGAAGAAATCAAGCAATGTACAAAGCCGTTTTTTTCGACAAAACCTGCAGGCACAGGTCTGGGACTGGCTATTGTTAAGCAATATATTCAAGAAAACAATGGGATCTTACATATTAAAAGCGAAAAGAACAAATATACGGAAATNNACCTTGACATTCCGGAGGTATGACCTAAGTGAGAAACAAGATTCTAATCATTGACGATGAATTAAGTACATGCACTATGCTAAAACTGGCATTGCGTGGCAAATACGAGGTAAAATATGCAACAGATGCGATAGAGGGGCTCTCGATGCTTAAGGCAGAGCGATTTGATCTAGTCTTATTAGACCTTATAATTGGTGAACATGATGGTATTGAGATTCTTAAAGAGATTAAGGATTATGACGGCGATGTAGCTGTGATAATGATTACCGCTTTTGGCAATATCAAGTCATCGGTAGAAGCGATAAAAAATGGAGCCTTTAATTATCTTTCAAAACCCATTGACATGGACGAACTGTTTGTTTTCATAGAGCAAGCATTGAGGGTCAAGAATCTTAGCGCCGAAATACTTTATTTATCGGACGAACTCAAGAACCACCGCTTTCAGGACCACGGAATAATTGGCAAAAGTGCTGCTATTAGAAAGGTTTACACGATGATTGAAAAGCTAAAGGACGTTGATACTACCGTGACAATCACCGGAGAAAGCGGAACAGGCAAGGAACTGGTTGCCCGTGCCATTCATTTTACTGGAAAGCGTAAAGATAAAAGATTTGTCGTTATCAATTGCGCTGCTATTCCGGAAAACCTGTTAGAGGGAGAACTCTTTGGTTATAAACGGGGCACCTTTACAGGAGCAATGCAGGATAAAAAGGGCAAATTTGAGGTTGCGGACAAGGGAACGGTTTTCCTGGATGAAATCGGTGACATGCAGCTTAACCTCCAGAGCAAATTGTTGAGAGTGCTGCAGTATAAGGAATATACTCCATTAGGAAGTAACGAGGTACATAAGACTGATGTGCGGATTATTGCAGCCACCAACAAAGATTTGGAGGTCCTGGTTAAAGAAGGCAGTTTTCGGGAAGACCTGTTTTATCGGTTAAACGTAGTGAATATTCATGTACCTCCGCTGAGAGAGCGCAAGGAGGATATTCCACTATTGTGCCAGCATTTTATTGAGAAATTTGGACGTGAACAGAATAAGCGCATTAATAAGATAACACCGGATGCTATGGAGGCTCTCATGTCATACGATTACCCGGGAAATATCAGGCAGCTTGCTAATTTTATAGAGCATGCCATGATAATATCCAACGGTGATACTATCGATATAAAAGACCTGCCGGGAACAGTAAGAGGGACTTTGCATTACGAACAAGAGGAGTCTTATGAGAAAAAATTCCGTGAGCGTTTATCAAGAATGTCTATCAAGGAGATTGAGCGGATAGCCATTGAGGCAACACTTGAAAAGAATGACGGAAAACGGGGCCCTACTGCTAAAGACTTAGGTATCAGTATTAGAAGTTTGCATAATAAGATAAAAGAATACGGCTTGGTCTAAGTTTTAATCCTGTATTGTTACAGAAGCTATAGGCAAATTCTGCAGTCTAACATGCAGATATTGCCTATAGCTTTTTTATTTTTGGCGTAAACAAGAGTAGCATCTGGGGCCAAACTCAGCGTGAGAGTTGGCACATGAATTGCTTGAATTATGTACAGGAATATAAAACTATTTAAGGGAGGGAAAAGTTGACACAATGAAAGCAGGAAGAATTCAGTTTACATATTTATCTCAAAGTGACTTGTTGAAGGCTGGATGTTTCGATATCGAAATGGCGTTAAATGCGGCAGAAAAGGGATTAGTAGCGTATCACAATAACGAAGTTTTATTTCCTGAAAAGATTGTGCAAATCTTTAACGAAGAGACACAGGAACGCATAAACTGTTTGCCCGCTACCTTTATAAAAGATAAAATCTGTGGTGTAAAATGGGTTTCTGTGTTTCCGATGAATCCGGTAAAATATGGTACCCAAAACTTGTCAGCTGTTATCATTTTGTCGGAAATAGAAAGAGGATATCCAGTTGCAGTTATGGATGGGACATTATGCTCTAACATAAGGGTTGCGGCAATGGGAGGACTGGCAGCAAAGTACTTGGCAAGAAAGGATTCAGAAATAATAGGTTTTATTGGTGCCGGAGAGCAGGCTAAAATGCACTTATTGGCCATGAAACACGTTCTTCCCAAGCTGCGGGAATGTCGCGTTTGTGCAAAAACTGCCCATGAAGAAGAGCAATTCATTGAAGAATTAAGTCCGTTGATACCGGGAATGGAGTTTGTGTCAACCAAAACCGATGGGAAAAAAGCTATGGAGGGAGCAGATGTTTTAGTTACTGCGACAAGTGCTCAGGCGCCTTTATTGAAAGCTGGATGGATGAAGCTGGGTTCTTTTTACAGCCACATAGGTGGCTGGGAAGATGAGTATGCGGTAGCAAAGCAGTGTGACAAGATTGTGTGTGACGATTGGGAAACAGTCAAACACCGTACCCAGACTATAAGTAGGATGTTTAAAGAGGGGCTACTTAAGGACGAGGATATATACGCAAATATAGTCGACATAGTTATTGGCAAGAAAAAGGGTAGGGAAAGCGATGCTGAAAGGATTTACTTCAATGCGGTCGGCTTGTCATATATAGATATTGCCATTGCCATGGCTATGTTTGCTAGAGCCCGTGCGGCGAATATTGGACAAATACTGGATTTACAAGAAAGAATGATTTTTGAGAACAAACAACTAATTCAATACGTAAAATTATAACATTAATGGCAAAAGTTTGAACCGTCGGCAAATATTACCGGTCGAAGTGCAAAATTTGCCGATGATTTTTGATTGTGAGAATGAAAGGAAAAGAAAAAGTTGCATAGAAAACAGGAAAAAAGCTGTTCAATGGAGTTGGCATACAAATTGCTAAAATGATTATATACAGAAAATACAGAAACTATTAATTAAAAGGGAGGATTAAAGATGAACAAAACAAAAAAGAATATAGCTCTATTGCTATTAGTTTGCCTTGTGATGACTGTTTTAAGTGGTTGCGGTCAATCGACTTCGAAACAGTCTGAGGCGGGACCTTCAGAAGGCCCCGAGGAAACTGCTTACCAGAAGACAATTACTATTGCACCTGCCTTGGATTTCGTCAGTATGGAGACTCAAGTCACTACTTCTGGAACAAGCAAAACTGTTTTCTTGCTGGTATTCAATACTTTGATTGAACAGGATACCGAGAGAGGAGGATTAGTTCCCTCTTTAGCCGAATCATGGGCAGCAATTTCAGACACTATTTGGGAGTTAAAGTTACGTCGTGGTGTAAAATTCCATGATGGTGCTGATTTTACCGCAGAAGACGTGAAATTTACTATCGAACGAGGGAAGGAACAGGGTGCCTCAAAAGCTAAACTTGAATCAATTGAAAGAGTAGAAATCGTTGACGATTACACGGTACATTTAATAATGAGTAAACCCGATGCAGACATACTTTATAAACTTACTGATCCCAATTGTGTTATTCTTTCCAAAAACGCCTTCGAAACCTTGAGTGAAGAAGAAGCGTATAAGATCGGCACAGGGCCATTTACCTATAACGTATGGGAACAGGGAGATTATTTATCTTTATTGAGGTTTGATGATTACTGGGAAGGTCCTCCAAAAACCGAAGAGATTGTAATCAGAAATATTCCGGAAGCGGCTTCAAGACTTATTGCTCTGCAGACAGGGGAAATTGATATTTGCATATCACCTCCACAGGTTGACCTTCACTATATTGCGGAAGATCCAAATTTGAAACTGTTACAAATACCGGGTGCTAACAACCGTTACATAGGTATTAACAGTGCTAAAGCACCGTTTAATGATATCCGTGTGCGTCAGGCCATTGCTTATGGAATGAACAGGAAAGCTTTTATTGAAGCCGTATACGAAGGAAATGCCGCTGAACACAACAATGTTATGCATCCGGGAAATCTCTTCTACAAGGAGATTGAAGGATATCAGTATGATAAGGAAAAGGCACTGGAGCTGCTTGCGGAAGCCGGCTATCCCAATGGTTTTTCGGCTACAATCTATTCATCCTCGGGAACGATTCAAAAAACGGTGGCAACGGTAATGCAGGCCCAGATGGCTGAAATAGGTATTAAGCTTGATGTTCAATCCCTGGAAACAGCAACATTCAATGCCACAGTAGCTCCCGGTTCTGATTATGACATGTGTGTTAACGGCTGGGGAGGATACGTAGTAGGACCGGATAATGCTTTAAGAAACATGTTCTATACCGGTGGGAACAACAATAACTTCGGATTTTCAGATGAATACGTAGATAGAATACTGGATGAAGCCGTAACCACATCCGACATCGAAACACGGAAAAAGTTATACGGAGATGTTCAAGAATATATAACAATGCAAGCAGTATTTCTTCCAATAGCTATTGAAATGATTGATGTAGGCATCAAAGCAAAGTTGGAAGGTTTTGTTCCACCTCAGGGGTCGATTCACAAGTTCAAGAACGTGTGTATTCCTATAAATTAAGATCCTTTGAAAAGAAAACGCTATCAAGCTGTGTTATAAAGCACAGCTTGATAGCACAATTGGGCATTATTAGCATTCAATGTGAATTCATAATAGGGAGAGGGACCAGATGATTAGATACGTAATCGGACGATTATTAATGCTTATTCCGGTACTTATTGCTGTATCATTGGTTGTTTATTTTATTGTCGACCTGGCACCGGGAGACGTGGTTGACGTTATTGCGCCAGACGATGCTTCCCCGGAAGATAAAGAACTGTTGCGCGAAATGATGGGGCTTAACGATCCCTTTATAGTGCGCTATTTCAGGTATATGCAGGGCTTATTGAGAGGGGACTTGGGCAAATCATACGTGAATAATAGAGATGTGTTCGAAGTGTATTTCTCACGTTTGCCAAATACTCTTATACTGGCCATGGCGGGGATATTTGTTGCAGTGGTGATTGCGGTTCCTCTTGGCGTAATAGGAGCTATACATCGGGCTTCGTGGAAAGATGCCATCAGTATGATTTTTGGTTTACTTGGTTTGTCAATGCCAAATTTCTGGTTGGGATTATTGTTAATAATTGTATTTTCACTCAAGCTTGGTCTTTTTCCTTCCTATGGGAGTGAAGGCTGGTCCAGTATTGTCTTGCCGGCAATTACAATAGGAACAGGGCAAGCTGCGCTTATTATGCGGACCACACGGTCGTCCATGTTGGAGGTTATTCGGCAGGATTACCTTCGTACCGCACGGGCAAAGGGTGTCCCAGAAAGGACGGTAATATATAAACATGCTCTTAGGAATGCGTTGATTCCTATAGTAACTGTTATGGGAACACAATTGGGGGTATCTCTTGGCGGAGCAGTTTTTACCGAAACAGTATTTGCCTGGCCGGGTGTGGGACGATTAGTCGTAGATGCGATTAACTCGCGAGACATACCCATGGTTACTGGCTGCCTAATTTTGACAACAATGCTCGCAAGCTTTTTAATTCTGTTAGTTGATATTGCTTATGCCTTTATTGATCCGAGAATAAAAGCACGTTACACAAAGTGAGGGATAGATATGCCTGTTATTCAGAATGAACCGAATAAGATTGCTGCTACAAAAAGATATAAAAAACGTAGCATGTCGGCAGAAGTGTGGAGAAATTTTAAGAAAAGTAAAGGTGCCATGCTCGGAATTATCATTCTTTCTATAGTGTTGTCGGCATGTATTGTTGGGGAGTTTATATATGATTACAATGAAGACATAGTCAAGCAGAATTTTGAAGAAAGATTACAGAAACCATCATGGATGCATCCCTTTGGAACTGACCAGTACGGTCGAGATATTTTTGCTCGGATTCTTTACGGAGGAAGGTATTCATTTTCTGTCGGCGTGGTGGCGATGATAATATCATTTTTGATTGGCTCGACACTGGGGATAGTGGCCGGTTATTATGGCGGTGTAATTGAAAACATCATAATGAGAATAACAGATGTGTTTGCCTCTATTCCGAGTGTACTGCTGGCCATTGCTATAACCGCAGCATTTGGCCAAAGCCTATTAGTACTAATGTTTGCAGTAGGTTTAGTAGCGGTGCCGGCTTTTTGCCGAGTGGCAAGGGCAGCGGTTTTAACGGTAGTGGGACAGGAATATGTGGAAGCAGCCCATGCTGCCGGGGCAAAAAATTGGCAGATACTAACAAGACATATTGTTCCTAATTCAATGGCACCTATAATTGTGCTGTGCACTCTGCGAGTGGCTCAATCTATTATTACAGCTTCAGGACTAAGTTTTTTAGGCCTAGGAGTTCCGACGCCTTCGCCGGAATGGGGTGGAATGTTATCAGACGGGCGTGGATACATCCGTGATTATAGTTATATGACCATGTTTCCCGGTCTTGCAATTGTCATTACCGTACTTGCAATTAATCTAATAGGGGATGGTTTACGTGATGCAATGGATCCAAAACTAAAACGCTAGAAGGGATGATAATACTGCCATGAATGGTAAAGACATATCAGATTTGGTCTTAAAAATAGAAAATCTTGTTGTTCACTATGAAACGGAGGATGGAACTGTTGAAGCTGTTAACGGTATTGATTTACAGTTAGAGCGCAAGCGTGTACTCGGTTTAGTTGGAGAAACTGGTGCAGGGAAAACCACGACTGCATTGGCAATTCTCAATCTTATCCCTGATCCTCCAGGAGTAATAAAAAGCGGCAAGATTATAGTAAATGGCAAGGATATTTTGAAACAAGATATAAAGGAGCTGGAGAAAATACGCGGGAAGGAAGTATCTATGATATTCCAGGATCCCATGACATCACTTAACCCTGTATTTACGATTGGGGAGCAAATTACCGAAACCATTATGCTGCATGAAGAAGTAAGCAAAAGAGAGGCTCATAGGCGTGCAAGGGAGATACTTGAACTAGTCGGGATACCGCAGGATAGAGCTGATGAGTATCCGCATCAGTTTTCCGGTGGGATGAAACAACGCGCACTTATAGCCATTGCTCTGGCCTGCCGACCAAAACTACTCATTGCAGACGAACCGACAACAGCGCTGGACGTTACTATCCAGGCACAGGTGCTTGAAGTCATGTCCGCATTAAAAGAAAAATATGAAACATCAATGATAATGATAACTCATGACTTGGGAATTGTGGCAGAAACATGCGATATGGTAGCTGTGATGTATGCCGGCAAGATCGTTGAACAAGGTACTCTTGAAGATGTGTTCAATAAGACTAAGCACCCTTATACCGAAGGGCTTTTTAATTCCATACCCAAAATTAATGACAGAAAAGCTGAACTTATACCGATACCAGGCTTAATGCCCGATCCTACGAATCTTCCTAAGGGTTGTGCTTTTGCGCCGAGGTGTTCATATGTTATGACGGAATGTCATGAGCGTCCGGTCGAACTGAAAAGAATTAGCGATACTCACATAGTTGCGTGTCATGCATATAACAAGCCGGACTTCCATATCAGAAGGAGAGCGGGGGAAAGGTGATGGCCGAAACTATGATCGAAGTTAAAAATTTAAAAAAGTATTTCAAGACACGACGCGGCATGCTACAAGCTGTTGATGATGTGAGTTTCTCGGTTGAAAAAGGAAAAACCCTGGGTTTAGTCGGAGAATCAGGTTGTGGTAAGTCAACCACAGGCAGAGTGATTTTGCGGCTAATCGAGCCGACTGCAGGGAAAATCATATTCAACGGTCGCGATATTACTGGAATAAGCAAGAGAGAGCTCAGAGAATTAAGAAAAGAAATGCAAATAATATTTCAAGACCCCTATTCTTCGCTTGATCCTCGCATGACAGTCAATCAAATAATAAGCGAACCTATCGAACTTAATAATCTAATCAAAGACAAGAGGGAAATGGAAAGACGTGTATTGGAATTAATGGAAACCGTAGGTCTGGCGGAAAGGTTAATTAATACATACCCTCATGAACTTGACGGAGGAAGGCGCCAGCGGGTGGGAATTGCCCGAGCCTTGGCTCTGAACCCGAAATTTATCGTGTGTGACGAGCCGGTATCGGCTTTGGACGTTTCCATTCAGGCACAAATATTGAATCTGTTAGGAAAGCTCAAGAAACAGTTCGGATTAACATATTTGTTTATTACACATGACCTTGCAGTTGTCAATCATTTTGCTGATGAAATTGCTGTTATGTATCTTGGTAAAATAGTGGAAAAAGCGGAGGCAGAGGAACTGTTTGTCAACCCGCTTCATCCTTATACAAAAGCCTTAATTTCTGCTATTCCAATACCTGATGTATCCTCAAGGAATAAAAAAAGAATAATTCTCAAGGGGGAAGTTACTTCCCCTATTAACATGCCGGATCAGTGTCGTTTTGCAAAACGTTGTATGTATGTAGATTCAAAATGTTGGGAATCCGG
>LFSJ01000007.1 GCA_001512695.1 Tepidanaerobacter sp. DTU063
GGTTAGCAAGGTGAAAGCATCTATGATATCATCACCGTACATGGAGGTCGCTTCGCCCATGTCTTTGTAGTGAACTTTGCCTCCCCAAGATTCTATATCCTGGTATGTGATGCCATAGCCCTCAAGAACTCGTTTTGTAGCTAATTCACCAGTTGAACCCGGATCGCCTACCGCTATTTTTATGGGGACTTTCTTTTCCTTAATCTCTGAAATACTATCAATGCCGAGTTTAGGATTGACTATAAACTGAAGCTGACTTGGATAAAGAGAAACCACGCCCTTTATATTTGGATACTCCGTGTCAAAGGGATCAATGCCTTTTACGCCTGCCACGGCAATAACACTGTGGGTAAGGCCTAATTCAGCTTCTTTTTGACTGACCACAGGGACATCTGATACACCGCCGCCCGGTATTACGGTAACCGAGGAACCCTTATTGCTTCTCATGATTGCCTCGGCCAAGCCGGCACCGATCATGTCCCATACTCCTCCACCGCCCGGTGTGGCTCCTGCCAGATAAATTGAAAATCCTACTTCAGTTCCCGTAGAAGAGCCGTTCCCTGCTGAATCATTGCCACCCTTTGAATTAGAGTTACTCGCGCCGCAGCCAACCAATAACAGACAGATAATCAACAAAGGGATTGCTGTTTTATTGATTTTTTTCACAAGTATACCCCCTGATCAATTTATTTTTTTGCCTTTAAAAACGGAGTTAGGGTAGGTCATTGGAAATAGTTAGTCCTCTTCAATTATTTCTTTTGCTTCTTTATCTAGAAATCTTGCTTGACAGAAAGGACACATCAATTGACGGTCCTTGTGCCGGAAGTCATCTACAGATGCGTAAAATTTTTTCTCACATTCAGGACAAGCAACCCAAAAAATCCTTGCCATATTCGTCAACTCCTTAACACATTTTTCTGATTGGAAAAATAGCTTATTTAATATAGTCTTCTATTTTAATTCTCTCCATCACATCTTTAGGAACAGCAATCTTTTCAGCAAATGGTCGTGTCATGGGTTTGGTTGCATCAATGACCATTTTGGCTCCGATGCCCTCAATTACACTTGAAGGGTCAAGTAAGCCTCCTCTGCAATTGGGAATGATAGTAACATCTTTATCCGCCTGTACCCGTGTCGCAATTGCCCAAAGCACTTGCTTTTCATCAAAGGGGTCAATATCGTCATCAACAACTACAATATGTTT
>LFSJ01000047.1 GCA_001512695.1 Tepidanaerobacter sp. DTU063
TTGCAGGAGGACTTGATTGTTGTCCACCGCAAGCACTCAAAAAGACGCTCAACACCATTGCCGTAATTAGCAGTAAGCCAACTATTCTTTTCTTCACGCTCTCTCCCCCTATTTTATATTTTCGTTAGTACTTTCCTGGCATATAATCCCTTTGGCCACATACACGGCCCTTCCCTGGATGCTTATCTTGCATTCGGATAAGTCATCTTTTAATTCTACAAATACCTTGTTCTCACCCCCCAGATTAGTCACTCTTATCGGGCTTTCCATGCCGCGTAATACTGTAGATACTATGGCGCCTGCTGCTGAACCGGTGCCGCAAGATTCTGTCAAATCTTCAACGCCTCTTTCATAAGTAACCAAATAAATATGATTATTATCTAAGATTTTTACAAAATTAACATTCGTCCCCCTGGGAAAATGGGTTTTGTTATTTCTCAACGACCTGCCTATCCTCAGCAGTTCTTCCCTCGGAGTTTTCTGTGCATCTAAGAAAACTACACAATGGGGAACTCCTACTTCTAAGAAGTTATATGTTAATTCCCTATCATC
>LFSJ01000151.1 GCA_001512695.1 Tepidanaerobacter sp. DTU063
GTCTTCATCTAAAGAATAGCGACCAAACATGCAGCCAACGGCATAGGAAATAAAGGACCGAACATCCCGCTCCCGATCGGCTCTCCGGATTGTAATGTCTTCGTCTGCCACTTCGGGTGTCAGTTCGTCCTGCAACCCATAAATCTCGATGAAGATACGGTTTAGTTCTTCTTCGTTCGCTTTCAATCGCTGAAACTGTTCTTCAGCAAAGTCGGACCAGTTGTTGAAGGCCTGTTCTAATGAACTACCATCTTTGTGAACTAATAAAGGATGACGTTGGAAGTCCCAGGAATCTTCAAATATATCCCAATCATGCTTTGATATTTCTATACACTTCTGCGCTAGTACATTTACTACATCCAGTTGGTCCTCATCAATCTTAATCGGTAAGGATGCGATGTTTCCAACCTGGAAGCTTAGTGTTGGATTCAAGTACTTTAAAAACTCGTGCCCTAGTTTGCTACACATGAAACCAAGTATGTAAAACAAACGATCCACCTTAGGAAATAGGGAGGATCCACTCACATCAAAGATGAAACCGCTGGGTGTGTAGCGTACTCCAAAGCGCGAAGAGCTCACAAATGACCAAGTAATCCCTTCGCGAAAATAGTAGTTGGG
>LFSJ01000037.1:0-358 GCA_001512695.1 Tepidanaerobacter sp. DTU063
CAGACCCTGCCATGGCAGCTTCAATTATCGCCAACGACATGGGTGGGTATTCCCTAGCGATCGGCCTTGCCGAAAGCCAGCAGGCAGGGCTTTATTCTGGTCTTATAGTAGCGGCTATGCTGGGCTGCACCTTGGTTTTTTCCATGCCCCTTGGCTTGGGCTTGATACAAGAAAAAGACCGGCCGCATTTTTTTAAAGGCCTTTTGCTAGGCCTGATATCCGTACCCTTTGGCAGCATATTGGGAGGTGTTGTAGCTGGTTTCGAGATGGCCATGCTCATACAAAACACCATTCCGATAGCAGTATTATCTATAGTGCTGGCCTTGAGCTTATGGCATTTTCCCTCCACAACGATTCG
>LFSJ01000037.1:434-5213 GCA_001512695.1 Tepidanaerobacter sp. DTU063
CCAGATTGGAGTAGTACTGCTGGGTGCATTTCCCTTGGTGCACCTTCTAATTAGGCTATTGTCAAAACCCTTAAATATAATTGGCTCGAGAGTGGGCCTTGATAAAACAAGTACCGGTGGCCTCCTCATAACTCTTGCCAACAGCATACCCGTTTACGGAATGATGAAAGATATGAACCCACGGGGCAAGGTTATGAATGCGGCCTTTCTAGTTCCCGCCACCTCGACTTTGGGGGCTCATCTGGGCTTCACCGCAGGGGTTAATCCCGAGATGATCGTCCCCGTAATTGCAGGTAAATTGTTTGCAGGGATTGTCGCACTACTTTTGTCTTATTTTGCCACAAGAGATTTATGATCTTGCCTTTTTCTTCAACGGGTGGTAAAATAATAACAGAGAAACATTTGAACAATTATTCAAATATAGAAATGTAAAGGGGTAAAATTATGGTATACGAATTGGAGGGTTTAGATTGCGCCCATTGCGCAGCCAAAATTGAGCATGAAATTCAAAAGTTGGAAGGCCTATCCGAGGCTACCGTGAATTTTGCCACCCGAACAATTGAAATAGATCCAGATTTCGAGCAGGATGTGGCCGAAGTCCTTCAAAGAGTTGAGCCCCATGTTAAGCTTGTCCCTAAAAAATCAGCTTCCGAGAAGAGAGAGGAAATGGCAGAAAAGAGCAAAGCCATGCTAAGACACAAGCTTCTCAATATATTTTTATCCGCCGCCTTTTTAGGTCTTGGAATCATACTGTCTCCCAGACTGCATGGGTCTTATGAAATATTGGAATATGGCATATTTTTAATAGCGTATTTGCTGGCAGGCCGTGAGGTTGTAGAAACTGCCATTAGAAATATCCTCAATGGCCAGGTCTTTGATGAAAACTTTCTGATGACCGTGGCCACTATCGGCGCCTTTGCCATTCACGAGCTGCCTGAAGCCGTAGGAGTCATGCTCTTTTATTCGGTAGGAGAATACTTCCAGGACCTAGCCGTATCCAGGTCCCGCCGCTCCATTGCGGAGCTCATGGACATTCGGCCCGATTATGCAAATCTAGTTTTGGGAAATGAAATCAGCAAAGTTTCTCCGGAAATTGTAAGCATAGGCCAAACTATACTTGTGAGGCCGGGAGAAAAGGTGCCCCTTGACGGGGAAGTGCTGGAAGGCAGTTCTTTTGTGGACACTTCCGCCCTTACTGGTGAATCGGTTCCGCGAAAGGTCAACACCGGTGAAAAAGTGATGGCGGGCACGGTAAATGGTCCTGGACTGCTGATGGTGAAAGTGGAAAAGACCTTTGAGGAATCATCGGTCTCAAAGATACTTAACCTGGTGGAAAATGCGGCAGGCCGCAAGGCGCCTACGGAGCAGTTTATCACGAAATTTGCCAGGTACTATACGCCGGCGGTGGTTTTTAGTGCCATGGCAATAGCTTTAATACCCCCACTGCTCGTTCCGGGACAGATTTTTGCCAAGTGGTTTTACAGGGCATTAACGATGCTGGTCATATCTTGCCCCTGCGCCCTTGTTGTTTCGATTCCCCTGGGCTATTTTGGGGGAATCGGAGGAGCTTCCAGGAGTGGTATCCTGGTGAAAGGAGCCAATTTCTTAGAAGCGCTTACGAATATTGACACCGTTGTCTTCGACAAGACGGGAACCCTCACAAAAGGTGTTTTTAGGGTCAACGATGTCAAAGCCCTAGGAGCTTTTGCCGGGGAAGAGTTATTGCGCATGACGGCGCATGCTGAAGTGCATTCAAATCATCCGATAGCCAAATCAATTTTGGAGGCCTTTGATGGCGAACTTGACGAAAAGGCCGTGAGGAACTACAGGGAGATTGCGGGCCATGGTATAGTAGCAGTTGTTGACGGCAAAAAGGTACTGGCAGGCAATGAAAAACTGCTTAAGCGAGAAGGTATAGCAGTAAACAGCGAAGACATCGACGGCACGGTAGTCCATGTTGCAGTAGATGGCAGCTACGCGGGGTATATCACTATTTCCGATGAGCTCCGGCAGGATGCACCTCAAGCCATACAGAAGCTTAAAGCNNGACGCTCCGGTTATAACACGTGCCGATGTAGGCATTGCCATGGGGGGCCTTGGCTCCGATGCTGCCATTGAAGCTGCTGATGTGGTCATCATGGAGGACATGCCTTCTAAAGTGGCAGAAGCAATTAATATAGCAAGATTCACCAGGAAAATTGTCATTCAAAACATAGCTTTTGCACTGGGAGTCAAAGGAGTTTTTCTGGCCATGGGAGCCGTGGGAGCTGCTAGTATGTGGGAAGCTGTATTTGCCGATGTGGGTGTGGCTCTCCTCACTGTTCTCAATTCAAGCAGGACCTTAATGCGAAAAACAAGGTAAAAAAGAATGCAACAAGGAGTATGTGCCTTGTTGCATTTTACTTGTGATTAATTTTTGATACGGGATATCAGCCTCCTTTTCCTCGTATATTTAAATTAGATACAAGTCGTTCCAGGAGATTTTAAGTATCTTGAATCAATTTCAGATTGTTAAGATATTCTACTCTCAAGAGTAATATGCCCTTAAGTAAAAACTAATATTCATCTTATAACACTTGTGACAGCATGGAGCTGTTAAAACTTTTCGCCTTTTTCCTGCCTTTGCTGCTGTTTTTCGTTTTTTGATTGCCTTCCGCTGTATTCAAAAGTTGCGCAGTTTGTAGCCTGGCATTCCTTGGCATTTTCACCGGTAATTTCTATGGCGTCCACATTGCATAGGTCTCCCTCGTGGTAGTACTTGCAGGTGTCAACGATGCAGGTTACGGTGGGGTTTAACCTGCGGCCAATGCCAACCAGTTCTTCTGCGAAACCAACCCAGTTTACATTGTCGGCAGAACCAATGAGATTTGCAAGACCCCGCCTCTCTTCAAAGGTCTTGCACATGGTTTGCTCAAGGTTTTGTGACATTTTCCCCACTTCTTCATTCAAAATGTCGATATTGCCCGCACCGCAGAGATTTCCCGGGAGCCAATGGGTACAGGTGTTTACTAGGCATTTGACTTCAGGATTCGGAATTTTATTTGTTTCTGCCATAATAACACTCCTCGAAGCTTATTCTATCTATAGTATTTGCCGTTTTTGAGAAATTATTGTATTGAATGACTATCCATTTTCCTGTAGATTGTGTATAATAGAGATGTAGAACTTTTCACAAATTTTTTATCTTAAAATTAAAGGACAGGTGATTTTATGCTTACCAAAGATGAGCTGGCAAAATACATAGACCATACCTTGCTTAAAGCAACTGCCACATTTGAGGACATAAAAATACTGTGCCTTGAAGCCATACAATACGGTTTTTACGCAGTATGCGTCAGTCCCTGTTATGTTAAACATGCTGCAAAACTTCTCAGAGACACGGATGTAAAAGTTTGTACGACCGTTGGCTTCCCGCTGGGTGCCGTAACAACTGCTACGAAGGTGGCTGAAGCAGTTGAAGCAGTCAAAGCCGGGGCTTCCGAAGTAGATATGGTAATGAACCTGGGTCTGCTGAAAAGCGGTGATTATTACGGGGTCCAGGAAGATATCAGCGAAGTGGTAAAAGCGGTAAGGGCGCACAACCCCAGCGGAACAGTAAAAGTTATTCTTGAGATGGCCCTACTTGATGAAAACGAAAAGGTATGTGCATGCCAGCTGGCGAAAGCTGCCAATGCAGATTTTGTCAAGACATCTACTGGATTTGGAACCGGCGGTGCAACCGTGGAAGATGTCATGCTGATGCGGAGACTCGTGGGAGATATCATGGGGGTAAAGGCCGCCGGCGGTATCAGGGATGCTAGGACCGCAATTGAGATGATTGAGGCAGGAGCCAATCGCATTGGTTCAAGTTCCGGTATAACCATCATCCAAGACTACGAACACAATTTCAGCTGAGGAGGTTTTGCATTCATGTACTTTGAAAAGGCTGGGAAGCATAATACCGAAAAGACTCTCGAAATCGTAAAACAGGCTGTCAGTGAACGGGGTATCAAACGTGTGGTAGTGGCATCCACCGAGGGTTATACTGCCAAGTTGTTTAAAGAAGCAAATCTCGGGGTAGACCTTGTCTGTGTAACTCACGTGGCAGGTTTTGAAAAGCCCGGAGAGATAGAAATGCCTGGGGAAATAAGGCGTGAGCTTGCAGAATCCGGGGTGAAGGTGCTTACAACAACGCATGTGCTGTCAGGGGCCGAACGCGGCATAAGCAATAAATTTGGCGGAATATATCCTGTGGAGCTCATGGCCAATACTCTGAGAATGATGGGCCAGGGCGTAAAGGTGTGTGTTGAAATATCGGTCATGGCCCTCGATGCAGGCCTAATTCCGTACGGTGAAGAAGTAATTGCTGTAGGCGGCACCGGTGAGGGTGCGGATACGGCGATAATCATAAAGCCGGCTCATGCAGCAAATATCTTTGATACATGGATTTCCGAAATCCTCTGCAAGCCTGCAAATAAATAATTTTTATGTTAAAAAGGCGGTTGCACTCAATGCAGCCGCCTTTAACAGTGGAGGGAGCCTTTAACTACCTATGATATTTAAGACTTTTGCCTTATTTGTTCGACAATGCTGTCAAGATGGCTCTTGTTGAGGGGGCCTTCAAGCCGCATTGATACTATGCCGTCCTTATCTACAAAAATAGTAGTGGGCATTCCGTAAATCAAGTAACTTCTAGCTGCTTCTCCCCTCTCGTCTTTTAGCACGGTGAAAGTGAATCCTTGATTTTCTATATATAGGGGCAATCTATCATTATTTACGTCCAGGTTGACCATTAAAACC
>LFSJ01000037.1:5293-6403 GCA_001512695.1 Tepidanaerobacter sp. DTU063
ACCGCGAAGACTGGAAAGCCTTACTTTCTGTCCCGTCAGGTCTTCCAATTCAAAATCAGGCGCCAGGTACCCCGGCAACGGTCCTATTTTGATTTCACTTTCGTTTTCGCTTCCATTGTTGGATTCCGCTTGGGATTCAGCGGTACCACAAGCAGATAGCAATAAGGCAAATATCAGCAGTACTGCTAAATAAATCAATGCCGGGAGAGCTTTATATCTGAAAATCAAGACATCATCTCCTTTCTTTTCCCATAGTTTGATTAATTATATTCTATTGAGGTATAATAATACTCCCATTACTATCAGCAGCGAACCTGCCAGCTTTTGTGAATATATAGCAATCTTTTTGGTTTTCATCAATATGTCTTTGACCCGGTCAGCGGCTAAGGATACAATAAAGAAGGGCAGAGCAAGGCCGAAGGAAAAGACCATGAGCATCATAAAGCTGTACTTGATATTCTGGCTGCTTCCGGCCATCAAAAGCACCGAGGATAGGACCGGGCCGATGCAAGGAGTCCAACCAAATGCAAAGGCACAGCCCAGAGCAAAGGCCGAAAAAGGATTAATTGTCTTGGGCTGGATGTGTTTTCGCTGTTCCTTTAAGAGAAATGGCAGGTTGAAAATCCCTAACAAAAACATCCCTAAGGCGATTACCAGGATTCCTGCAACCTTTACAATTACCTGACGGTTAAAAACCAGGTATTGACTGATTGCCGTCACCGAAATGCCTAAAATTGCAAATACGGTGGAAAAACCCAGAATGAAGGAAAATGTATTGAATATTAAGCTGCGATTTTCGCTACCCGAAATATCGCTACCGACCAAAATGCCTAGGTAAACGGGCAAAAGCGGAAGTACGCATGGCGAAAAAAAGGCCAGCAATCCAGCTAAAAACGAGGCACCTAAACTCACCTGATTAATACCCATCAAGACCCCTCCAGAATAAGATTTGCCGAATAGAACAAATTTTAATCATATTATACCATAAAATTAGTATTTTCAAATAGAGTTTCACAAAAAATGCTGCAGACAAAAATAATTGACAAAGTGATTGATTTGTGATATTTTTTATAAAAATGAATACATACCTCATCTCTAAACGAGTTGGGG
>LFSJ01000037.1:6530-11734 GCA_001512695.1 Tepidanaerobacter sp. DTU063
ATTGTAAATAGCAGGAGGAGGTTAAACATGTCAAAATACAGGATTGCAGTAGTGGGTTTTGGTAATGTGGGCAGAGAAGTTTTTCATGCAATTGAGGAGAGCCCGGATATGGAAACGGCGGGAATAGTCATTAGGAACCCTAAGAAAATCCAGGCCACAAAAAAGATTGTGGGGGATGTTCCGGTAACCACCGATGTTAGGGAACTGGGAAAGGTTGATGTGGCAGTGCTCAGCATACCCAGTCGCTCCATTGCTGAAGTCGCACCCCGCTTTCTGGAAATGGGCATTAACACCGTTGACAGCTTTGATATTCACGGCGATGACGTCATCAGCTTGAGGGAAAAACTCGACGAGGCAGCCAAAGCTCACGATTCCGTAGCAGTTATCTCCGCGGGCTGGGATCCGGGGTCGGATTCCATTGTAAGGGCTTTGGTAGAGGTAGTTGCCCCTAGGGGCCTCACTTATACCAATTTCGGGCCGGGCATGAGCTTAGGGCATACCGTAGTGGTCAAGGCGATTGAAGGAGTAGAGGATGCCCTTTCCATGACCATTCCCCAGGGCCACGGCTTACACAAGCGTCTGGTATATGTGCAGGTAAAAGAAGGATATGATTTTGATAAAATCGCGGAAGCTGTAAAAACAGACCCCTATTTCATCCACGATGAAACCCATGTGTACAAAGTAGATGATGTCAAAAGCCTAATTGACAAAGGACACGGAGTGCACATTCAAAGGAAGGGTGTATCCGGCACCACCCATAACCAGCGAATTGAGTTCATCATGTCAATTTGCAATCCCGCAGCAGCCGGCCAAATCATGGTGGCTGCCGCTAGGGCCAGCTTAAGGCAAAGACCCGGCTGCTATACCCTGCTTGAAATACCTATCATAGACTTTTTACATGGAGACAGGGTGCAATTGCTGCATCGCTTGATATAAAGCCGAGTGTCGCAAGACTGCTTAATAGTAGTTTTGCGACATTTTTCTTGTACAAGCAAATTCCAAAGGAGTTTTACCCCTACGAGGGAATTATTCCGAACGATTCAGATTGCCAGACTTGGCCAATAATGATATTATTAATGTAAACTATTTTAATTAAAAAAATTGTTGGAATATGAGGTAATTACATGAAAGGTGTAAAAAAGTGTCGACGGCTTATCAGTCTATTGATTTTGTGCATGTGCATAAGCTTTTCTTTGACAGCTTGCTCAAAAGCAGACAAAGATGGCTTGGACCCTGAAAACCCCATTTCAATCGAGATATGGCACCACTATAACGGGCTTCAGAAGACGGCTTTTGATGCACTGGTTATGGAATTTAACGAGACCTTGGGTGCGGAGAAGGGCATAATAGTGGAGGCTTTTAGCCAGGGCAATGTAGATGCCTTGCAGAGAAAGGTAATGGAGTCTGTTACCAAAAAAATTGGGGCGGAGCCCATGCCGGACATATTTGCTGCATATGCTGACAATGCATATCAAATTGACCAATTGGGCCATGTGGCTGATATAAGCGAGTACCTTAGCCCCGAAGAAATCGATGAGTACGTGGACTCGTACATCCGGGAGGGGCGCTTCGGCGATGGCAACGGAATCAAGATATTTCCCACTGCCAAGGCCACTGAAGTCCTGATGCTAAACAAAACCGATTGGGACAAATTCGCAAATGCCACGGGAGCAAGCTTGGAAGAGCTTAGGACCTGGGAAGGCTTGGCTAAAGCCGCTGAAAAATACTACGAGTGGACGGACAGTTTGACAGCTGTGCCCAATGACGGAAAGGCCTTTTTCGGCCGGGATGCCATGGCAAATTATATCATCGTAGGTTCAAAACAGTTAGGGCAAGAAATTTTCAGCGTGGAAAGTGGACAGGTATCTATTCATGTTGATGAAGGAATTATGAGGCGGCTCTGGGACAATTTCTACATACCTTATATAAGCGGATACTATACGGCGGTCGGCAGATTCCGCTCCGATGATGCCAAGACCGGAGAGATAATAGCCCTAGTATGCTCCACTTCAGCAATTCCCTACTTTCCTGACACCGTAATAATTGATGACAGGGAAGAATATCCCATTGAATCATTGGTGCTTCCNNAGAGAGCGTGCTGCGGTGGAGTTTCTGAAATGGTTCACCGACATAGACAGGAACATCAGATTCTCCCTGGAATCCGGTTATCTGCCGGTGAAAAAAGAAGCCAATGACATAAGAGTTATCCAAAAATTTTTGGCCGATGCAAAAGACAACAGGGTAACAGAAAAGATGGAATCCTCACTGCCGGTGCTGATGGAGCAGCTTGAGAGCTACGAGCTTTACACTAACGACCCCTTTGAAAACGGTACGAATGCCAGAGAGGTTTTGTCAAAGGCGCTTATAGATAAATCAAAGGCAGACAGGGAGAAGGTCATGGAGCTGCTTGAAAAAGGAAATACCAGGGAGGAAGCGGTGAAAGAGGTAGCTACGGAGGAAAACTTCCAGGAGTGGCTAAGGGGTTTAAGAGAGAGCTTATGGACCGCAATAAATGGCGGCAGTTAAAAGGTGGGGCAACAGTATATGAATATGAGAAAGATAAAGGGCAATTCCATAATTGTTCGATTGCTGCTATCCATGTTGCTGGTGATATTAGTCCAAACTTCATTGTTTGCCGGCAATATATGGCACGGAGGGACAATTAGAGAGCTAAACAACAACTCGGTAGACCTGCTGAGACAAACGGTGCTTAGCAGGAAGGATTACCTTGAAAATGAAATGATTCAAAGGTGGTCAAACCTGTCAAATTTTGAACAGGATATCCAATCCGCCATGAATTCTTATCTGGAGGAAAAAGATATAGAACTTTCAACCCTGAAAAAGGAACCCGCTTTAGCCTTTGAATTCTTGGAGAGGACTATCGGTGATACGATTTTTACGCTTAGGCAGCGAATGGTCACTGGTGCTTTTATTGTACTTGCAACAGAAAGTGGAAATGAATATCCCGGAGTTTACCTCAGGGATTCGGACCCCTTGTTTAATCCTGCAGACAATTCGGATCTGAGCATGGAAGTTGGCCCTTCGGCGGTTGCAAGAAAGGCTGATATTGCCCTAGGTATGGGCTGGATGCCGAGTTTTCCATTGTTAGAAGATGATGCTTCCGCTGATTTTTATTTTAAACCGTTGAATGCAGCAGCTAACAACAGGAGCAGCCGAATATCCGATTTAGGATATTGGGGCAGACCCTTCAAACCCAACATATACAGTGCGGAGGCAATAACGTATTCCATACCCCTTGTGGACTCTGATGGAAATCCTTACGGTGTCATCGGGATTGACCTGACCCAAGATTTCTTGCGCAAGTTGCTAAATTATGATGAAATTGCTGACAACAAGCAGGGGGCGTACCTTTTAGCCAAAAATACTGGAGAAGACATGGCCTTTGAAAACATAGTCTCCAGCGGACCGATTTTCAAAAAAATTTTTGGAGATGACACCGAGATAGCAATAGACGGGAGCACACAGTACGAAGACATTTATACCATAAGCAATACTGAAGCTAGCAAGAATGCCGTGTACGGCTGCATCCACTATCTGGACATATACGATAGCAACACCCCATTTGAAGGGGACAGATGGGCCCTTGTAGGAATTGTAGAGGAGCAAACCCTGTTTAAACCTGCAAGGCAAATAAGGCTTTACGTTACAATATCTGTTGTCTTTTCATTCATTGCCGGTATGCTGGGAGCGGTATTGGCCGGCATGTGGTTTGTAAAGCCCATAATCAAATTGGTGGATGATCTGAGTAGCAGCAATCCGGAAAAATCCGTTGTCCTCCCCAAGACAAACATTGCCGAAATAGATGATTTGGCATCGTCAATTGAGAGCCTCAGCAGTAAAGTTGCTGAGTCGGGGGATAAGCTTTCAAGAATTATCGGCATGATGAAGATCCCCATAGGTGCCTTTGAACACGACTCAAAGGAAGACATGGTTTTTTGCACCTCTGCATTTTTTGACCTGGTGGGAATAGAGAACAAGAATAAAGAAGCAAGATATATCAGTTCAACACATTTTTATGAAGTGCTGGAGGGTTTGAAAAAGCGTCCCGAACCTGACATGGAAGACGTATATCGGCATGAAAGAGGAAAAGGAGTCATCAAGTGGCTGCGCATTAACATCCAAGAGCATGGTGGCAAAGTCCTGGGAGTTATAGAGGATGTCAGCAGGGAAGTGCTCGAGAAGCGCAGAATTGAGTATGACCGTGACCACGACTCTCTGACACATCTGTTGAATCGCCGGGCTTTTGAAGCAAAAGTGACCAGGATACTGAGGGAGGAAAATGTAAAAATAGCTGCTTTTGTTATGTGGGATTTAGACAATTTAAAGTACATCAACGATACGTACGGCCATGATTTTGGCGACCAGTATATCAAGGATGCAGCAAAAGTCTTAAGTGAACTGACAATCTACAACGGTGTTGTGGCGAGAATGTCAGGGGACGAGTTTTATGCATTTATATACGGCTATGATGATAAGCGACAAATAAACGACTTGGTTGAAATGATACAGAAAAAGCTCTACAACACGACGATCAGGATGCCCAATGGCGGCGACCTGCGCATCAAGGCATCGGTAGGCATAGCCTGGTACCCTGAAGACTCGAAAAACTACTATGAGCTCATGAAGTATTCCGATTTTGCCATGTACGAGGTAAAAAGTGAAGATAAGGGAACCATCGGCGAGTTCGACAGAAAAAGCTATGAAAGCAAGTATTTTCTCCTACATGGCAACGAAGAGCTGGACAATTTTATTGAAAATGAACTGGTGGATTTTGTGTTTGAACCTATTGTGGATGCGCGGGAAGGAAAAGTATTTGCATATGAAGCGTTGATGCGGCCCAAAGTGCCGACATTGACTTCTCCCGAGGATATTATCAAACTGGCTGCTGCCCAATCAAAACTGTACCATATTGAACGGATTACGTGGTTTAAGGCTATGGAAGCCTTTCAGCGGCATAGGGGAGCTTTCGACGATGCAAGATTATTTATTAATTCCGTTGCAAATCAGGTGTTAACGGACAAGGATTTAAGGCGTTTTGAACGAGAATATAAAAGAGACTTGCATCGCATTGTAATTGAAGTCACCGAAAATGAACAGGCTAACGAGGAGACCATAAGGAAAAAACAGTCAATAGCCAAGCGCTGGAATATTCATCTGGCCCTGGATGATTTTGGCGCCGGATA
>LFSJ01000037.1:11768-15603 GCA_001512695.1 Tepidanaerobacter sp. DTU063
ACCATAATATCGTATTCCAAGGACAGGAAGATTAAAACTATTGCAGAAGGTATTGAGAATAAAGCAGAGATGGATATATTGATTGAATTCGGTGTGGATTATTTGCAAGGTTACTACATAGGAAAAGCCAGCCACATACCTCAAAAGCTCTCGCCCCAAGTTGCGAGGGAAATAAAAGAGAGGAACTCTTTAATCAACAGGCGATGATGGGATTTTAAAATGAGGGAGTAAATGTTATAGCGAACGCCTCTCTATGAATAGGGGCGTTTGCATGAGATAATTTTCTCAATTATTGACAAAATTATCCTTATAGAAGTATAATATAACCCATACTCATAAATTTGTAGAAATATATAAAATTTTGACGAATCGAGGAGGGATAGTATGCCCCCCTTATTAAATCCTTTGATTCAGGCCGTTATCAACTCAGCAGTCCTTGTTGCCATTTACGGCTATCTGTACTTCCAGGAGAAGCGGAGCTTTTTACGCATCTGGGCCATCGGCTGGTTTTTCCATTTTTTAAGGCTCGTGCTGGAAATATGGTTGCTGTATGACAACCTGTCAATTCTCAGGTTTGCAGTCGGCGTGTCGACCCTTCTCCATGCCTACGCAATCTTTCACGGGACATTTAATTTCATCAATCAAAAAACACCTATAGGCTCAAGATTTTTAGCGGCATTAAATCTGCTGTGGCTTCTCGTGGCAGTTTTCGTCGAAGTGCCTTTTTATGTAGAGATAATGCCCGCTTTTTTATTGGTTGCAATTATATATTTTTGGACGGGCATAGTCTTTATTAAAACGGAGGATACAGCTGGGATCGCAAAGTACGTAGCAGGTATTGCGTTTATTCTATGGGCCATTCATAAAATCGACTATCCTTTTTTAAAGCCCATTCCCCAGGGGGCCTACTGGGGATATTTTGCCACTTCCATCTTGGAAATAATAGCCACCTTAGGGATACTGCTCCTTTACTTTGAAAGGTCAAAGAGGGAAGAACAAGCAGCCAAGGAGGAGCTAAGAAAGCAGCATGAACTCTTCAGAGTTACCTTAGATAGCATCGGAGACGGGGTAATAACTACGGATGTGAAGGGCTTTGTGCAGTTTATAAACCCCCTTGCCCAGGAATTGACGGGATACAGCCAATCGGAAGCGGCCGGCAAGCATGTAAGTCAAATTTTCCATATCATAAACGAATATACCGGAGAACCTGCTGAAATCCCCGTAGAAAAAGTAATTCAAGAGGGAGTTATAAAGGGCCTGGCCAATCACACCGTCCTCATCAGAAAGGACGGCAGAATGATTTCAATTGCAGATTCAGCAGCACCGATAAGAGATAGCAACGGGGAAATAGTGGGCGTGGTCATGGTCTTTAGAGACATAACGAAGCAGAGAGAGGTGGAGAGATCTAGGGAGCAGCTGGCCTTTATAGTGGAATCCTCCCATGAAGCAATATTCAGCCTGGACCTGGATTACAATATTACCAGCTGGAACAAGGGAGCAGAAAGTATTTACGGCTATAAGGCTGAAGAAATCCTGGGAAAGACCGCATATATTTTAACCCCCGAGGAGCGCCATCATGAACTGGAAGAATACATATCAAGGGCCCTTTCTGAAAAAAGTCCCATCCATTATGAAACCGTCCGCCTTCGCAAAGATGGAACTGAGGTAGATTTGATGATATCCATATCTCCCATCTTCGATGATTACGGAAACTTTTTGGGTATTTCTGCCATTGCCCATGACATATCGGACCGAATACGTTCCCATGAGATGCTTCAGCGCTATAAGATGCTTTCGGATATCACCACCGACATAATGCTTTTTATTGAATATCCCAGCGGTAGGATAATAGATGCTAACCGTGCAGCAGCGAAGGCGTACGGTTACGAACTGCAGGAGCTTCTAAACCTAACTTGCCGCGAAATAAGGGCTGAATCGGATGTAGAGGATATAAAAGAGCAGTTGAAAGAAGCTTTGAAAGGAAAGAGATTTGAGACAATCCATCGGCGCAAAGACGGCAGCACTTTTCCCGTTGAAGTAAATTCCGTGGGCGGCGTGCTGGAGGGCAAGCAGGTACTTATAAGTATTTGCCGTGATATAACCGAACGCAAGGGATATGAGGAAGAGCTCAAGCGATTGAGCAGTTTCGATCATCTCACGGGGCTGTACAATAGAATGATGTTTGATGAAAAGCTAAAATCACTGAAAAAAGACCCGCCTTATCCTTTTGCCTTGGTAATCTGCGACATAGACGGTCTTAAGATGGTCAATGACACTTTCGGCCATGATGCAGGAGATCGCTTGATAAAGGCGTATGCCAAGATTATAAAAAAAGCAGTGCGAGAGCAGGATTTTGCTGCGAGAATTGCCGGAGATGAATTTGCTATAATCATGCCCTATACGGACAAGAATACGGCAGAAACGATTATTGAGAAGATGCGCAAGGCCACTGAAAGAACTACTGAACATGGCATTCCATTTCCGCTGCAGGTTTCCATGGGCTTTGCCATAGTTGATGAGGAAAACAGCAATATCAAGGAAGCACAGAAAACCGCAGAAAACAATATGTACCGGGAAAAACTTCATCATGGTAGGAGCAAAAAGAGCAGCATCATAAAGACCCTGGTAAAGATGCTGGAGGCCCGGGACATCATCACCCAGGGCCATTCCCAGAGGACTCAAGAACTTGCAGTAAAGCTGGCCAAGATGTTAAACATGAATCAGCGGCAAATTGACGACATTAAACTTCTTGCCATGTTCCACGATATAGGCAAAGTGGGAGTGCCTGACAAAATCCTGTTTAAGAAAGGCCCCCTGACCCATGAAGAGAGATTGAGAATGCAGCGCCATACGGAAATCGGCCATCGCATAGCAGTGTCATCTCCAGAACTTGCCCATATTTCAGACTGGATACTGATGCACCACGAATGGTGGGACGGCAACGGATACCCCCTGGGCATAAAGGGCGAAGAAATCCCGATCGAATGCCGCATACTGGCCATAGTTGACGCTTACGACGCAATGACGAAGAGCAGGCCTTACCGCCCTGCCATGAGTCATGTAGAGGCCGTAGCGGAACTCATAAGATGCGCCGGGACCCAGTTCGATCCTTACCTTGTGGATTTATTCGTCAAAGTTTTGGAAGAGGAAGATGAAGTAGAAACAGCATAAAAAGAAACTCCGCCTTGTGCGGAGTTTTTCATTCACTTTACTTCGTAAAAACGTGGTCGCCGATTTGGCAGATTACAGGTTTTGACAGCAACCATTTATTTGTTATCTTGTAAGGGTTAAAGAAAAACAAGGCACCTCCTGTGGGGTCCAAGCCCCCAAGAGCCTCATCGGCAGCCCTAAATGAATCACTGCTGGTAGTTACGGTAAACAGCCTTCCGTCAAGGACGGGCTCAAACTGGTATGCGCCTATTTCGTCTACGTGATATATAACATCTTTGATCGTATTTGGAAACTTATCGCTAAGTACCCTGTTTACAACCACCGCTCCAACTGCAACCTTTCCCATGTAAGGTTCTCCTTCTGCTTCTGCTTCAATCAGCCGTGCCAAGAGCATCCTTTCCTCCTGGGTGTGATATACTCCGCTGCCGTATTTTATGTACTGTCCCCGATTTATATAGCCCCTTGACGGCAAATCTTGAGAGCTGTTTGTCTTTGAGGATGTTCCTGAAGGAATCATGAGCTTAGTTCCCGCATATAGCTCCCTTCCCCAAAGCCCGTTAACGGTCTTCAAATCATCTATGGACACCCCGTAATTTTGTGAAATTTGGTAAAGAGTGTCTCCCCAGTTTACACTTATCTGCCGATAAGGACTTTTTTGGGGAAC
>LFSJ01000037.1:15634-18440 GCA_001512695.1 Tepidanaerobacter sp. DTU063
AAGCTTACACCAAAGTTTTGGCTAATGAGATAAAGAGTATCGCCGGCTTTTACCGTGTATGTTTCCGGAATCAGCAGAACTTGTCCGGCCGCTATGTAATCTGAAAACAAGGAATTGTTCTGCCTTATCTTATCTAGCGGAACACCGGTAATCCGACTTAAGGAATTTAAGGTGTCCCCGGGCTGAACAGTAATTACCTGGGCTTCAGCCTTGATGGAGAAGAAAAGCAGGAAGACAAGCAGGAAAACAACCGTGTTTAGTTTTTTGATAAAATGCACCAAATACCATCCCCTTTCCTTGGCATGATTATACTATAGGTCCACCGTCTATTTCATCAAGTAAAATTCACCAAGGGAAAATCCGGAAAAAAAGATACCGGGGAATTCCCCCGGCAGTATCAAATCAGGATTTTTTAAAATACATGATGAGTTTGCCATCTTCAGTTTTTATAGAAGTTATTTTCAAATCATAGGGCAAAGGCGGCGGAGTAAATACCATGTCGTAATCAGCCATCAGCTCTTCAATCACTTTGGCCGGCAGTGTCACACCGCTAAATTCAAGTCTTATAGGGGTAAATTTTATTTTATGCTCATCGGTAAGTTCCATGGTGCAAGTTATGGAATAAACCGGCGTATCGCTATCCGGCTTTTTCTCGGTAACCGTAATGCCTTCATCGTTAAAGGTGAAGTATACGTTCTTCAAGTTTTCGTCTTTTGACAGCAAAGTTTTTGTGACACTTGTATCGTAAAATTCTGCCCGGGCTGTCATGGCAAAATAGTTTACCCTAATATCATCAGGGCTTAAACTTGACCAGGGCAGTGACGATAAGTTTTTCAGAAGATAGTCAAGGGAAGGCAGGGATTTCTGCCAATCCTCACTTATTTCTTCCAAAAATGTGGTATCTTTTAATATGAGCCTGGCACGCCTTAATTCCTCTTGCTTTTCTTCTATAGTTTGAGTTATTTTTTCAAGGGCCAATTTTGCCTGTCTCTCTAAAGCCTCAATTTCCCGCTGTTTTTCCATGATATTTCGTTCCTCCTGTTCTCTTTGAGCAATAAGGGCTCTGGTTTCGATTATTACATTATTATAGTATTCCAGGAAGAACATGATGTTGTCGAAACGGCGGAAAAAATCTCCCAAATTCTCCGCGCCTACCAGCACGGATAGCATATTGCCGACGCCGCCTTTATAGGCAAAGACAATCCAGCGGGAAAGCTCAGTTTGGCGGTTTTCAAAACTGACATTTAAAGACGAAAGCTCCTCCTGCTTTAACTCCAGTTGCTTTCTTAGCTCTGCATTCTCTAAAGAAAGTTTTTCAATTTCATTTCTGAGAGCTAAGATTTTTGCATCTAAGGTCAGTATCTCTTCGATTAACCGCTGCTCCACATCGTCGATCTGGGCACCAAGCATCAAGTGAGAAGGAAAAGTATTTAAAATAAAAATAAAAGCTATTGCTATATAAAGCCCCTTAGTTGAATGCATTTTATTCCCCCGCAAAAAGGACAAGCATGTTTATAAATAGTTTATTCTACAAAAAGCTAAAATATCCTCTAAAGTCATAAGCTTCATTATTTGGGAGATTGTAACTATATGGTGTATAATTTAAATATAGGTTTTTGAAAGGGGTGAAATCTTTTGAATCTGAATGAAATAAAGCAAAGGGCACGGGAAAAGATGAAAGGTTACTGCCGAGTGTGCAGGGTATGTAACGGCGTAGCATGTGCCGGAGAAGTGCCGGGGATGGGAGGAGTTGGAACAGGTTCTTCCTTTACTGAAAATGTCAATGCCCTGGCAAATGTTAAGTTGAACTTGAGGACCCTTCACGACGCCAAGGATCCGGATATTTCAACGAGTATTCTCGGCATAAAGCTCTCGATGCCGATACTTGCAGCACCGATTACGGGTTCCGAGTATAACATGGGTGGCGCAGTGCCCGAGGCCGAGTACGTGCGCATGGTAATGACCGGCAGCCAAAATGCAGGGACTATTGGAATGAGCGGTGACGGCGGCAATCCCGTATTTTATGATTCGGGACTTGAGGCAATAAAAGGGGTAAATGGCCACGGTATCCCCATCATAAAGCCTCGGGAAAATCATATAGTTTTGGAAATGGCAAAAAGGGCCGAGGAAGCGGGGGCCCCTGCTGTAGGCATGGATATTGATGGAGCGGGTCTTGTTACGATGGCCTTGATGGGACAGCCCGTTGGACCAAAAAATTTGCAGGAGCTAAAAGAAATCATTTCCGGCACAGAGCTCCCATTTATATTAAAGGGAATTATGACCCTTGATGAAGCCAAGCTGGCCCTGGAAGCCGGAGCATCGGCCATAGTGGTGTCGAATCACGGCGGGCGCATTTTGGACGGCACACCGGGTGTGGCAGAGGTCCTGCCGAAAATTGCCCGGGAGCTGAAGGGCAAGATCACTATTTTGGCTGACGGAGGAGTCAGAAGCGGTGTGGATGTTTTAAAATACATAGCATTGGGCGCCGATGCGGTGCTGGTGGGCAGACCCGTAATTATCGGTGCCTTTGGCGGAGGAGCCGAAGGGGTGAAGCTCGTGCTGGAAACCATGGCGAAGGAACTAAAACAGGCCATGATTCTGACCGGCTGCAACAATATCGGCGAAATAAGTGATAGAGTTTTATTTAACTAGGAGCCCAGGTGACAGAAAAAATCTGTCACCTTTTACATATACTTGCTTTAACATCCTGGTCGTTAATCGGTGAATCAATCAGGTCAGCATCGTCAATAACACTTAGGTTATTGCAGGTGATGCTGTCATCGTAGTGTTGGCCGATACCGGTATT
>LFSJ01000037.1:18620-22482 GCA_001512695.1 Tepidanaerobacter sp. DTU063
TTTACAACAATGTCTTCTGCCTTATTCTGCATCCTCATCACCTCAGACCTGCTGAACCTGGCCGGTAGGCTTAATATCCTGGTCGTTGATTGGGGTGTCAATGGCATCAGGGTCGATGATCGTAATTAAATTGGCTGAAGTTAAGCTTATCCCGTGAGTAGTGCAGCCGGTATTGGCTTTGGTGTGGGAATCCCAGCCGGCCTGGGCATTTTCCCCTATAGCCACGATCGAACTAGTCTGCATGTTGAGGACGTTTATTGCATTGAAAAATATGGATACGGTCATGGCAACCCCTCAATTCTTTATAGACAATTTTCTATACTTCAAGAAAAGCTGACCTCAATGTGCTGCAGGTCGGTCTTAGGACTTTTGGGCAAGTACAGGGTCAGTATTCCATCCCAGTATTTGGCAGTGGATTTTTCCGGGTCAACTCCAGCCGGGAGGGGAATGCTCTTGTTAAAAGACATTAAAGGTTTTTTATCTTGTTTTCCGGAATTATCCGGTATTTTTCCGGAAATGTTTACAACATTTCCATGCACCTTGACGCAAATATCCCTTTTGTCCTGAAGACCGGGTATTGCTGCTTTAATCAAAAATGCTTTCGCGGTTTCCGTAATACTGATTTTAGGTTCATGGCTGTCTTCATAAACAAATTGAGTTCCAACATTCCATAAACCTTTAAACTCTCTTGAGTAATCGGGCATGCCAAATGAGGCGGGGTTTTTTGAGCTGTTTTGTATAGCCTGCATCACCGCGTCCAGGTACTCCTTGGGCCAGGCCACTCCTTCAGCAAGCTCCCGAGACTTTTTCTGAAGCTCTATTAAACTTTCCAGCCACTCTTTATCAAACACACATACAACCCCCCGGACAAATCAAAGAATTTCTTTTAACTCTTCAATTAACCGTTTTTCATTCTTAGCAGCAGCTCCGCACCACATATCCAGAGCATCGGGGTCTTCTACATAATTGGTATTGCCGGGTAATGTGTTATTACCTCCGGAGATATTACCTAAGCCCTGGTTGGTTTTGGTCATGCTTTCAAATTCCCTTAAAAAATTCTTGCCAATGTTAAAAGATGAGGCATTTTCGATAGAACCGATATTTATGGAACCTATGTTGATTTTCAAGCACAACCCTGCCATATAAAAACCTCCAAAAAAATATGAGGGCCGGGCATTGACAAAAACCAGGTATTTTATCATATATACCATACTATATTATTATGACGGAACTGTTGAGATGTGACCTCCTTGATTAAGATTTAGCTGCAAGAGGTGAAACTCTTGGCCCTAAGAGAGTTTATACTTAAAATTGCCGGCAAATTTAAGAAGACCAGAACCGGAGTCTTTGATGAAAACTTGTTTCGAGAACTCCAGGAACGTATTTTAAAATTGGAAAAACGGCAGCATGAGTTGGAAAAAAGCCTAAAAAAAGAGCCTTGTGTTGACAACATTGTGGTAGAAAGGCTTTATACCGAAAAAATAGAGTTGAACTTTGATGCCATTGATATAAAAGAGCTAAGCGGCATGCTCAGCATAGGCTTAAACTATGATGGGAAACTGGTAAAGCTAAACTCTGGAGAAATCGGCGAAACAAAGGAGGATGGCAAAAACACAAACGATAAGAAAGGAACAAAAATTGTCCAGACAAACAACAATGGAAGTTTCAAAGATATTCAAGCACCGAAGCCTAAAATTAAGGTGTATTTTGACAATCAGCCATTATCCAATAATTGATTGACTTTTGGTCGCATTCATATTAGTATTCAATTGAAAGGCCAAGCTAGTGTTGGAATATTAAGGTTTTGGCCACATGAGGTGTCAAGCTATGAAATATAAAAATCTTATCATAATTTTTATGGGCGCCATGCTGCTGCTTACCGGATGCCTTGCTGTGCCCGGAAATAAAGAGGCTATTGACAAATCTTCGCTTCCCCTTGACAGGACGACATATATCGGCTATTCAGATGCAACGGACCATGGCTATGCCATGGCAGTAGTTACGCTAGAAGACGACAGGATTACCGATGTAACCCTCAAGGAGTTTATGGAACTTTCAGTGGAAAAAGATTTTTCCAGCTATGAATATTATCCATCGGTTCAGGCTCATACTGTGCTGCCCCAACGCTTTGTAGAAGCACAAGGTACTGAAGTTGATTCGATCAGCGGTGCCACCGCCAGTTCAAACCGCTATAAGCAGGCAGTGGAGAGAGCATTAGAGAGTGCCAAATCCAAAGAAGGGCAAAACAAATACTTTGACGGCATTTTTCAGGGCAGGTCAAAAGCCGACAATCACGGCTACGGCATTGCCCTTGTTGAAATCAAAGATGATAGGATTGTAAGGGTGGAACTTAAAGAAGTGGACGAGAAGGGAGAACTTAAGGATTTTAGTACTTACCCCCATGAGCCGTCCAGACAGGCTCACAGAGAACTGCCCGAGCGTTTTGTCCAGAGCAATTCGGCAGGCATTGATAACTTTACCGGAGCCACCCACAGCACCGATAAGTACAAAGAGGCCGTGCGAAACGCCTTGGTAAAAGCAAGGATAGAAAAAGATCTGCCCAATTTGATCGATGGGACATACCTGGCGGTTTCGGATGTGTCAAACCTGGGATATTCCAGTGCCAGGGTAACCGTAGAAAACAGTTTTATTGTGCAGGTGGATTTAAAGGAATATGATCAAAATTCTGTGGAAAAGGATTTTGATTTATATGAGTATGAGCCTTCGGTAAATGCCAATAGAGAGCTGCCCTGGGCTTTTGTGGCAGCCCAATCACCCCGTGTTGATATGGTGACGGGGGCCACGTATAGCAGCAAACAGTGCATTCAGGCGGTAGAAAGGGCTATTGAGAAGGCTGCTTTGATTAAAAGAGCTGGGAAATACTTTGACGGAGTGTTTCAAGCCAAATCAAAGATCGATGAACACGGGTACGCAATTGCCGTAGTCACCATAAAGGATGACCAAATGACCAATGTAGAATTAAAGTACATCGATGCTGACGGTAGGGAGAGGGATTTTGACACATATGAGTATGAACCCTCGGTAATCGCCTACAGAGAACTTCCCAAGAGATTTGTCACGGCAAATTCCTATGACGTTGACGCCATCACAGGAGCCACCAGCAGTTCCATTAAATACAGAGAAGCGGTGAAAAATGCCCTGGAAATGGCCCGACGCTGAGGATTTACATGCTGTCAAAGTGATTTAACGAATAAATCTCATCTTCCGTAAGCTCGCGCCAGTCTCCGGGGCCGAGTGTTTCATCGAGCTTTAATGGGCCGATGGACAGGCGCTTTAAAAAGACGACTTCCTTACCTCTTGCCTGCATCATCCGCTTTACTTGGTGGAACTTGCCTTCAGATATGGTGACATAACAGCAAGAAATGTCATCGCTTTCCAGAATTTCAAGCTTTGCCGGAAGCGTGACAAAATCCTCAAGCTTCATGCCCTGGGCAAAGGCGTTTACATCGCTTTCATCCAATCTTCCTTTAACTTCTGCGTAATATGTCTTTTCTACCCGGTTTTTTGGCGCAAGGAGTCTGTGAGCCAGCTTGCCGTCGTCGGTAAGTAAAACCAGGCCAACGGCGTCTTTATCCAGTCTGCCTGCGGGAAACAAATTTCGGTGTGAATACTCTCCTTCAAGCAGGTCAATAACGGTCGTATCTTTAGAATCATAAGTAGAAGATATGACACCTTCCGGCTTGTTCATCATAATGTATATGTATTCTTGATATGTCAGGTCTTGACCGGAGACTGATATACGGTCTTCCGCAGGATTGACATAAAAACCCGCATCAGTAACGATATCCCCGTTTACGTACACGAGTCCTTCTTTTATCAGCTTTTTGACTTCCTTCCTGCT
>LFSJ01000037.1:22588-26102 GCA_001512695.1 Tepidanaerobacter sp. DTU063
CTGATAACATACGCATTGATTATCCGGGTGAAGATAACGGCTCTGCTCCCAAAACCTAGACCTGTTATTCCGTAAAAATCTAATCAAAAAACATAAAAAGCTGCTGCATCGAATATGCGCAGCAGCCTCTAAATTCAATCCGGTAAAGACTAAAAGTTTTGGCTATCATTTACCCAGCAGCGGGAACAAGAAGAAAAGTATGGGTATCAATATCAAAAGGATGATTATTATAAACAACCAGAAAAGGGCTTGAGTCATACAGTGTTCCTCCTTTCAACTGACTTTTCCTACCCCTGATACATTATATGCACTTTTTTATTGATGGTGACATGTCAGCTTTCTTGTATGGCAGTAGCCACCATATTTGCCATAAGATGTTGAAATTCTTGAGTTTGAATGAGGGCCAAAATCATCGGGATCCACATGTTAGTCATAACGGCCATTCCGCTTGAAACCGTGATTTCTTCCACCCTTCCCTCCAATTTGTCCTGGGCCTTTTCTGCAATGTTAGCAAAGCTTTTTACTGCGATTTTGATATAATCTATATTATTTAATATATTGTCAAATAACTTTTTCATATTTCCCGATGTTAAGGATTTTCTGGCTGCATTTTTTGCATTCATCAGTGAGGCGGATAGAGGGTCATAAAAGTTTTCGCTTTCTTCTTCAAGCTGTCTTAACTGCTCTTCCAATTCACTCTTTTTATTTTCAATTTCCCTTAAAGCCTTTTTGATTTCATTCTTCGTCATATAATACCCCCTTTCATTTAAATAACCTAATGTATCTTATGCGTAATCACCAATAGCTGCTACTTTGAATATTTTATTATCAGAATAGGAAAGGGGGAAAGGCATTGTATCCGCTACTTTTAATACCATATTACCTGTTGGTTGGTGCTGCCGGAGCGATGCTGCTCAACCAACATATCAGCAAAGCACCTAAGTACAAAATTGTAGGGTTTAAATCCGATTATACTTTAAGAAAAGGGCAGACCCTGGTGGAGGACTACGGCATTAAAGTTAAAAAGCGTTTGCCCCTGATAAATGCATGTTTATGCGAAATTGAGGATGCGGGGGTCTTTAAAAGCTTAGCAAAAGACCCTGTAATAGAGTTTATCGAAGACGATTACGAGGGCTGGATTCAGGTCATGCCTACTCTATCATTGGAAATAAAGAAGCAGGGTCAGGAAATTCCCTGGGGGGTCAAGCGAATCGGTGCCCCGTCCGTGTGGCAGGATACCACGGGAAAAGGGGTGAGAGTGGGAATAATCGATACGGGTGTAGATTTAGATCACCCCGATTTAAAGGACAATGTAAAGATGGCAGGCTGGGTGCTTGACTGCCAAAATATTGTGGATGATAACGGCCACGGCAGCCATGTGGCCGGCACCATAGCTGCCCTTGACAATGACATAGGAGTGGTAGGAGTTGCCCCGAAAGTTCAGATATATGCGGTAAAGGCTTTTACCAAGAGCGGGAGGGGCAATGTTTCTGACGTAATTGAGGGGTTGAACTGGTGTGTGGAAAACAAGGTCCAGGTAATAAATATGAGCTTCGGCTTTAAAAACAGCAAGGCCCTTGAAAAGGCCATAAAAGAAGTATACAAGCGAAACATTGTAATGGTGGCCGCTGCGGGTAACTCGGGAGGAAATAACAATGTGATGTACCCTGCCGGTTATCCGGAAGTCATAGCAGTAGCTGCATCCAATTCCGATGACAAGGTTGCCTGGTTTTCCAGCGGAGGTCCCCAGATTGATGTAATGGCACCCGGTGCGGGGATACTCTCTACTTACAAAGACGGAGGATACAAAACCATGAGCGGGACTTCAATGGCCAGTCCTCACGTGGCTGCCGCTTGCGCCCTGCTCTTGTCAAAATCTAAATTAGATCCTAAAGCTGTAAAGCAGGTAATCATAGATACTGCACGGGACTTGGGTCACTCGAAAACAAAACAGGGAGCTGGCCTCATCGATATATCAAAGGCAATCGCTGCCGTCAACTAAATGATAAAACATGAAAGCCTTGGATTACCAAGGCTTTCATTTTGACATATATTTACTTCTCTTCTTTGCCAAGCAAAGGGAACAGCAAGAAGATTATAGGGAGTAAGATGATGAGGATTATCAACACGAAAATCCAGAAAATCCCTTGTGTCACGTGATTTTCCCCCTTTCATTTGTCCGTATGAAAGTTTGGCTGCCAAGCTAGCTTTTACTTTTAGCTATGCTCTGGGGAGCTTTCTTTCTGATAACATAGTATGCAGTTCTCTTTTTTAGTGTTACTTTAAATGCTTAGCCATCTTTAACAAGCTGTGCAAACATATTGGCCATGAGGTGTTGAAATTCCTGTGTCTGCAGGAGTGAAAGGAGCATGGGCAGCCACATGTCCGTCATAATGGGCATACCTGTAGGTCCTGCAACTTCCTCAACTTTTCCTTCCAGTTTATTTTTCGTCTTGTCAATAATATCGGATAAACTCTTCAAAGCCACTTTGGTCAGGTCCATACCGTCCGCAAGTCTCTCAAGTGCTTGTTGTAAACTTCCCGAAGTTATGGCATCATGCATGATTTTTTTTAAATTCTTGCCTGTAGAGTTCTGTTTTGCTTTAAACTCTTGCTCCTCCTGCATTTCAAAATCTTTTGATTCAGGTTCGTTCTTTTCTAATTCATTCAACACGCTAAGCAATACCTCCCGCTGAGTCTCAATCTCTTCCAGACTACCTTCCAATTCATCTCTTGTCATATACTACCCCCTCCGACCCTCTTATTTCACTCAATTTATAATATGCACTATCACCAAATCTTGCCCGTGATGGCAATAATTCCAACCTTACTTTAAGAGAGTTAGCGTCAGCTATAATGCGCCATTTATTGCATAATGAAAATGGACAAATGTGCAACAGGAATTCCCCCTTGGGTAGTGTTAGTATTTTTGTAACACCTGGGTGCCCCTCTGAATAAATTAACATTATCAATATTAAAGAGGTGAAACAAAAGTGTTTTCATTTCTTTTTTATCTTTTGGCACTTGGGTTAATAAAAGCTGGCTTAAGCCAACAGAAAAAAGGCCGGCCACAATACAAAATAGTGGGCTTTAAAGATAAGATAACTTTCGAAGAAGGTGAAGGAATTCTTTTAGATTACGGCATTAAAATAAAAAAGCATTTGCCACTGGCCAATGCCTGCCTTTGCCTGCTCGATGAAATATCGGCGGGCTTTAAAAGCCTGGCTGCCGATGACAATATAGAATTTATCGAAGACGATTATCTTGCGAGGATTCAGGTGCTAGCTTCAACGACAGAGACCCTTAAAATTGCTTCGCAAAACATCCCTTGGGGTGTTAGGAAAATAGAAGCACCGGATGTGTGGAAACGCTGTCAGGGGGAAGGGATAAAGGTGGGGATTATTGATACGGGAATTGATCTGACTCACCCTGACTTAAAGGGCAACATCAAGGAAACCTACTCTGTTGTCGATGGCATAAGCGCCGACGATGACAATGGCCATGGCACACATGT
>LFSJ01000093.1 GCA_001512695.1 Tepidanaerobacter sp. DTU063
TGTGCAGTCCAAAACTTACACGCCTTACATAATAATTTGCAGCTTGATTTAAGGTATCAAATATAGTAAAATACTATAGAACATCGCAATTGAGTTAGCAAATTTGCCGTGCTAGATGGGGAGGTAGCGGTGCCCTGTACCCACAATCCGCTACAGTGGGATCGAATTCCCTCTAGAGGTCTTTTCCCTGTGGGGTCTGGCTTTGACAAGTGGTGACGATGGCCGGGTCCTGCGCAATGGAACCTTTCGAACCCCGTCAGGTCCGGGAGGAAGCAGCGGTAAGGAAGCCCTTCCATGTGCCGCGGGGCAGCCTGGTCGGAGCTAACTGTCATTGTAACGCTCGGAGGGATAGATCGACGGAGGGTGCACGGCATAAAGTTTTAGCCGCCGACAGTATCGGCGGCTTTTAAAATATCAAGTTTGATTTTACATACTCGGGAGAGATTTTCATGTCTTATGTGGCCCTTTATAGAAAGTACCGCCCCCAAACTTTTGATGACATCGTAGGTCAAAGTGCCGTTGTGACCACATTGAAAAATCAACTGTCCAGCGGCAAAATCGGCCACGCCTACCTGTTTTGCGGTATGAGGGGAACGGGCAAGACCAGCACCGCTAGGGTTTTTGCCAAGGCCCTCAATTGTGAAAAGGGGCCTACTCCAAACCCCTGTAACGTATGCGCATCGTGCAGAGCAATCAATAGCGGCAGTATGATGGATGTTATTGAAATGGATGCCGCATCGAACAGGGGTATCGATGATATTCGAGACCTCAGGGAAAAGGTAAATTTCGCGCCATCGGTGGGTAGGTACAAGATTTATATCATAGATGAAGTCCATATGCTCACAACGGAAGCATTTAATGCCCTTTTGAAGACCCTTGAAGAACCTCCCCGATATGTGGTTTTCATTCTGGCAACTACCGAACCCAACAAACTACCTCAGACTATTCTATCTAGATGTATGAGATTTGACTTTACGCGAATAAGCACAACCGAAATAGTCGAAAGGTTGAGAAAGGTAGTAAGGGACTTGGGCATTGAAGCTGAGGATAGGGCATTGGTTGAAATAGCCCGAAGCTCCCAAGGGTCGGTCAGGGATGCCTTAAGCCTCCTTGATAAGGCAGTAGCATACGGTGAGGCAAGATTAGAGCACCAGGATATTTTGACATTGCTTGGGGCCGTAAATCAGGAAGTATATTACGATATTTCTAAGGTCGTATTGCAAGGTAAAAGCGGCGTACTGCTGGAGATACTAGACCGGCTTGCTAAGCAGGGCAAGGATTTGTTTAGGTTTTTAGAAGATTTGTTGGAACACTTCAGGAATTTGCTGATGGTCAGTATCGATGCGGACAGAAAGCTTATCGATGTTATAGATGAAGATTATCGCGAGCTTAAAAAGATTGCGCAAGGATACACCAAGGAAAAGCTGCTGTCCATCTTGGGTATCTTGAAAGATGCTGCAAATGATGCAAAATGGTCCACGCAGCCTCGGATAATAATCGAAGCAGCCTTAGTTAAACTTACACTATTGGAATTGTGGGAAGAGCAGGAAGGTTACATTTCCAGAATACAGCAGCTGGAAGAGCAGCTTGCAGCTATGCAAAGGCTGCTTGAGAACATAAAGGCACCGGTTTTGCAATCAGCGATTCAAGATCTTGACCTGGAACCGGAAAGGGATACAGTAAAAAATCATGCCGCACCGCTAGAATCTATCCGAAACATGGATATAATTAATAGTAAAGAGCAAACAGAAAAACCAGCCGAATCCGAAAAAAGCAAAAAACAGGCGGCAAAATCAGATGATGCTGACATAATCAGTCGACTGCAAAAAGAATGGCCTAAGGTCCTTGAACATTTGGGCGATAAAGGTAAGATGAAACTTCTGTCAACACTCGAGGCAGGGAAAATGGTTCCGGCCAAAGTAGAGCAGGGCAAATTGTTTTTGCTAAACAGGGGCGAATCCTTCTTCGAAGAAATAATATTATCGGATAAAAAGATTATAGAAGAGACTATAAAACAGGTATCGAATGTGGACATAATCATTAAGGGATTTGTCGGTGAGGAAAGCATTTCGCAGGATGAGGAAAGAGACCTGCAAAATGAAGAAGGCAGAGAATTGTCCGATGAGGAATACCGTCAAAAAGTCATAGAGTTTTTTGGCAAAGAAAATGTCACGTTTACAGATAATTAATATGAGGAGGCGGAAAAATTGAGAAACATGGGAAATATGAATAAACTGATGAAACAGGTCCAAAAAATGCAAAAGGACATGATGAAGCTTCAGGAAGAATTACAGGAAAAGACGGTGGAAGCTACTGCCGGTGGCGGAGTTGTCAAAGTAATAGCAAGCGGGAAAAAGCAGCTTGTGGGCATTGAAATAGACCCGGAAGTAATAGACCCCGAAGATGTTGAAATGCTGCAGGATTTAATATTGGCAGCTGCTAATGAAGCACTGCAGAAAGCTGAAGAGATGGTGACCGAGGAAATGGGTAAACTCACAGGCGGACTCAATATGCCGGGCCTTTTTTAGGTAGCTGAGTCTTTATGTCTTATTATGCACAACCACTGGCTCGCCTTATTGATGAACTCTCCCGATTGCCGGGAATAGGTCCAAAAACCGCACAGCGATTGGCCTTTTATATATTAAAAATGCCTGATGAACGTGTAGCGAGTCTGTCTGAAGCCATTTTGCAGGCAAAAGAGTCAATAAAGTATTGTTCCATCTGTGGGAATTTTACCGAGGATGATCCCTGCAGCATTTGCCAGGCTTCCTATCGGGACAAGAATGTGATTATGGTTGTGGAAGACCCAAAGGATGTCGTAGCTATAGAAAAGACTCGGGATTATAAAGGGCTTTACCACGTCCTTCATGGAGCCATATCTCCCCTGGAAGGGATAGGACCTGACGATATTAAGATAAAGGAACTGCTGGCAAGAATAACACCGGAAGTAAAAGAAATAATTCTTGCAACAAATCCAAATGTGGAAGGTGAGGCAACTGCCATGTACCTGGCCAAGTTGCTAAAACCCTTGGACGTAAAGGTTACCCGCATAGCCCACGGTATTCCCATGGGCGGCGACTTAGAATATGCCGATGAAGTGACACTTACCAAAGCCCTCGAAGGCCGCCGGGAGATGTAGGGCAAAACAAACTACTGTCTCCATCAAATAAAGTCCTATCATTTTGCAAATTCATTTTAGAATGCAAATAAAGTTGTTGTAGGAAACATGGTTTATTAGGGATAAGAAAAACCTTATAGACCATGTTTTTTGTTTAGAAATTTTAAGATAGAAAGGAACAAGGAACAAGGGATAAGGTTAAAAGACAGATAAATCAATGGATGAGAGATTAAAGGGAAAAGAAAATGGACAGGAGAAATGGACACAATTCTCCTTAAACCTTCTCCCTTAACCCTCTATAAATCCTCAATTTTGCAACTACTTTATTTTCATTTTTTACATCAAAAAATCAAAAATGCAACTACTTTAATGAGTCAGGTTCAATAAATCCATATATTCATCTTTATTAAAGCCATTTAGAACGTGTTGCATAATATATTGTTTTATTGAAAAATAAATTAGTATGTCGTAAAATGGAAATAACAGTATTTGGATAAAGGATGATATCTGTGAAAAAAGAACCTAAAGATATGAAGGAAATAACAAATTTGGGAGATATAACAGAAGCCTATAAAAGAGCGATAAAATTGGTATCTGTAAATTGGCAGGGTAGAGAATTATTGAAAATACCTGTTTATTATAGTATGGATGCCTCAAGTACTTATGAAAAGGCTTTTAAAGATACAAAAAATTATAGAAAATCATTCTGCACAATGGTTTTGAGAATAATTAGGAATAATCGAAATGTGATTTACCAAGAAGGTGAATTCCCTGCTCTTAATTTAGATGATATAGAAGGATTGTATGATAATGATTTAAAAAAGATTGGAGAAGAAATTATTCATAGTTCAGATTATTTAAAGAGGTTTGAAGAAGAAGTATCTGAAGAAACAGATGATTTCTTTAAAAAATTCTATTTGATTCATAAAAAAGAAACAGAAAAGTATAGAGAGCAAATGAAAAAATAGCAGAACAAATGAAGTCTAAATTAGATTTTATTGATAACTATAAAAACATACTTCCAAGCATAGAGTTAGCATCAAGAATACGCAGGATAACAGAAACAGTAGAATTTCCTTTTATTGATACTCAAATATATCGAAATATTATAAATAATCCAGCATTTATGGAATTGGCTGCTACTGCAAGTAAGATGCAAAGTACAATTACCTGCATAGATTCATTTTATATCAGGTTTAATCCAGCAGAGCCAGATGAAGTGCAGGATTTTAGTAGGCATAAGATATTTCATGGGCAGGCTTTAAACTATGATAATGAAATAAACTCATTAAAACTGATATTGTATTTAGATGAACTATTCTATATGATGTCGTCTTTGAAGACTCTTAAGATTGCATAAAATAAAAAACTATCTCGACCTTCTTTTAGAGACATGATGTTGTAATTTACAAAAAAAGTTTGTAAAAAATTGCGATATTGTGCAAGATTGTAAATTGTAAAGGAAAATCTAAGGAAAATATAGAATAATAAAGTATAGATTGATATAATTTTGCGTGTAGATACTGAATAAATTAATGTATCAAATCGAGAAAGGCATAGGAGTGATAGATTTGACGAATTTTCAAGATAAAGTGAATTTTATATGGAGCATAGCAGAACTTTTAAGAGGACCATATAAAAAAGAACA
>LFSJ01000044.1 GCA_001512695.1 Tepidanaerobacter sp. DTU063
GGCTTGTAGTCAAAAGTATCGGTAAGCTCTATCAGCTCATCCTGGGCCAGCCCCAAGAGTTTCTTGAGATTTATGTAAGCCTTTTCTTCCTGCGACTTGGCTTTAAGCAAATCCGCTTCGGCCTTTGCCAACTGCACCTGGGCGTCTAAAACTTCAGTTTTTGCAACTACTCCAGCATTATATTTTGCTTCGGCAATCCTCAGCAAATCCTGATATCTCTCAACGGCAGCCTCTGCTAAAAGCCTGTTATCCCTTGCGGAAATGGCACCGTAGTAGGCGGCCTCTACACCAAAGCGAATCCCTCTAATGGTCACATCGATACCCACCTCGGCGAGTTTAAGATATACTTCGGTTTTCTTGTCTAGAAGGTCCATTTGACTGCTAGTATCAAATGACGAAAGGGCTTCGTATTCGCCAAGACGCGTCATATATTCCTCTAAATCCATATCGGCTTTCTCTTCAGGTGTCATTTGTTCCCATGAATCAATGGCATCCCTTATTCTTTTATCCTGATGCCTATACTGCTGTCTTCCCAATTTGGCCTTCTCCAAGGCCAGTTCTGACAGCTTTACCTGCT
>LFSJ01000172.1:0-21997 GCA_001512695.1 Tepidanaerobacter sp. DTU063
TAGGCCTTTAATAGATTATATTCACAAACTCGCGATTGTTTCTCCGGTACAATCGTTATCTGCTTCACAATTTCCTTATCTGAATGATATCACGGGTGCCATGCAATTTCAATGTTATAATACTCGTAATTATCGAAAAAAAAACACCTCTACGGTTAATCAGAGGTGTTTGTAAATCAATTATCCGGTTATTCAAGAACCCTGCAGTAACCCAGCAATCGGGGACCCCAATATATATCGCTGGTCTTTGTAATCACAATACCCTCGGTAGAGCTGCTATGTATAAACTCACCGTTGCCCATGTAGATTCCCACATGGTGTATGTACCCGTTGTGAGCAAAGGCTACCAAATCCCCCGCTTTGGCTTCTTCGCTGCTTACGGCTTTTCCAAAATGGTATTGGTCTTGTGCCACTCGCGGTAAATTGATGTCGAACTGCTTGTACACGTAACTGGTAAAACCCGAACAGTCAAACCCACCCGGCGATGAACCGGCACTCTTGTAAGGTGTGCCGATAAAAGTCTTGGCAAAGTCGATAATTTGAGTGGCCAGGTCTTTCTCTTCCTCCGCTGCCTCTTCTGTAGCTGCATGGCTTTCATCGAAGTTTTCCCCTTCAGCCTCATCTTTGCTGACAAGCAGCCTCTGGCCCGGGTGTATCAGGTCACTTTGAAGGTTGTTCAATCGAAATAGTTCGTCCACGGTAAGACCGTACAGTCGAGATATTCCCCACAGGGTCTCTTTCGGCTGAACAACATGGTAGTTTGCTGCATAGGAAATACCAGGTAACATGCAAAACATAACTGCCATTGCAATAAGCGACATTAATACTTTGGCTCTATTTACCATAGTACCCCACTTTCCGCAACTGAAAATCTGCTTGTCTCATTTTATACTTGAAGTATATAGGCTGCCCCTCAACTAGTCAACTTTATCTAGTTTCAATCTCCCAAACTTGAAGCTAAAAATGACGAATTTCTGCACTTTTTCTTGAAAACTCTAATATTTCAAAAACTCTAACGACCTTAAATTAGTTATGAGCTTTGCAGGAAATCTCGCAGCAAATATAAAATATTGTATAGGTGTTACATTATGATTAGGAAGCTATTTGGGAGGAAAATATGGAAAAAATCATAAAACAATTAGCTAATGAATTAAATATCCGCGAAAAACAGGTGGCTGCAACCGTCGCCTTACTTGATGAGGGAAATACCGTCCCCTTTATAGCCCGCTACCGGAAGGAGGTCACCGGGGGACTTTCCGATGAACAGCTAAGGGCCCTTTCGGAGCGGCTCGGCTACCTCAGAAACCTTGAAGACAGAAAGGCGGAAGTTAAAAGGCTCCTGGAGGAGATGGAAAAGCTCACGCCGGATATTGAACAAAGTCTGGATGAAGCCATAACCCTACAGGAAGTGGAAGATATCTACCGGCCCTTCAGGCCCAAGCGAAGGACCAGGGCCACCGTGGCCAGGGAAAAGGGCCTGGAGCCCTTGGCCCAGAAAATCCTGGCCCAGGAAGCCCCGGTTACCGAGGAAGATGCAGCGGCCTTCATTGACCCAGAAAAAGCTGTCGAAACTGCCGATGATGCCTTGGCTGGCGCCCTTGACATCATTGCCGAGATTGTATCCGATGATGCCGAAATACGAAAGCTCATCCGGGACATGGCCTATGAGAAAGGCATCGTTGAAACAACAGGCCTTACGGAAGAGACCTCCACTTACTCCATGTACTACGATTTTAAAGAACCGGTGGCAAGGATCGTCTCCCACCGGGTCCTCGCCATAAATCGGGGCGAGCGGGAAAAATTCCTGCAGGTGAAGATCCAGGTGCCCGAGGAAGATTTATTAAAGGCCATTAAGGCCAAGTATATAAAAAATCCGTCGCCCACGTCCGAACTGATGGAAAGGGCAGTAGATGATGCCTACAAGCGCCTCATTTGGCCCTCCATTGAACGGGAAATTCGAAACATATTGACGGAAAAGGCAGAAGAGCAGGCCCTTGTGACCTTTTCAAAAAATCTAAAGCACCTGCTCCTACAGGCCCCGGTAAAAGACAAGGCAATTCTAGGCTTTGACCCGGCCTACCGGACCGGCTGCAAGCTGGCGGTTATAGACAGCTCGGGAAGGCTGCTAGACCATGCCGTCTGCTACCCCACTCCGCCGCAAAACGCTTTTGAGGAGTCAAAAAAGCTAATTCTCGCTTTGATAGAAAGGCACAATGTGGATGTCATATCCCTTGGCAACGGCACTGCCTCTCGAGAGAGCGAACGCTTCCTGGCTGAAATATTAAAAGACGCAAAAAGGCCCGTATCCTACGTAGTGGTGAGCGAAGCGGGGGCTTCCGTCTACTCCGCATCAAAGCTGGCCGCCGAAGAATTTCCCGACCTGGACGTGTCCTTCCGTGGTGCCGTTTCCATCGCCCGGCGCCTCCAGGACCCTTTGGCAGAGCTGGTAAAAATTGACCCGAAAGCCCTTGGTGTGGGACAGTACCAGCACGACGTAAACCAAAAGAAACTCTCGGAAAAGCTGGCCGGAGTCGTTGAAGACTGCGTCAACAGCGTCGGCGTAGATGTAAATACCGCATCGCCCTCACTCCTCAGCTACGTAAGTGGCATAACTGCCTCAGTGGCCAACAGCATCGTAAAATACCGGGAGGAAAACGGCCTTTTTAAATCTAGAGAGGAATTTTTAAAGGTACCAAAGCTAGGTCCCAAGACCTTCAAACAGTGCGCCGGATTTCTCCGGGTGCCGGAAAGCGACAATATCCTGGACAACACCGCGGTGCATCCGGAAAGCTATGCAATAGCGGAGCAGGTAATGAAGCTCTACACCCTTGAAGAGCTCAAAAAGAAAAACTTCAGCGAAAGTGAAATAAAGGATATGGCAGCGTCTTTGGACATAGGCATCCCCACCTTAAAGGACATCCTGGCCGAGCTTAAAAAGCCGGGCCGTGACCCCAGGGAGGAACTGCCGCCACCCATATTCCGCACCGATGTGCTGGAAATATCTGATCTAAAGCCCGGCATGCTTTTGATGGGCACCGTCCGCAATGTGACCGATTTCGGAGCATTCATCGACATAGGAGTTCACCAGGATGGCCTCTGCCACATTTCGGAGCTCTCCGAGAGCTTTGTCCGCTCCCCCTTTGACCTGGTAAGCGTGGGGGATACCGTAAAGGTAAAGGTCCTGTCGGTGGATACCGAAAGAAACAGGATTGCCCTTACCATGAAAGGAGTATAGCTTTCAGACTTAATCAGCTCCCCTAGCTAAGGGGAGCTGTTTTGCAAACCGCTTATTTTCCTTTGTCTTTCTCCTTTTTATCCTTTTCCTGCTTGTCCTTTAGTATTTCATCAATCGTCACAAATTCAAAGCCTTCTTCTTTCAAAACATCGATTATTTCCGGCAGGGCTTCCACCGAACCGCTCAAATCCTCCCCTTCTCCGCCCGCAGAGTGCTGCAGGATTATGGAGCCCTCTGTTACATTTTCTAACACGTTGGTCTTCACTTCTTCTGCGGAAAGGCCTTTCCAATCCAAGGAATCCACATTCCAGGCTATTATCTTATAGCCTATATTGCTAATAAACTCCACCCTTTCCGGGTCGATTGAGCCATAGGGAGACCTGAAAATTTTAATTCTATCAGCCGAGTCATCACAATATGATTTCAGCAGCTTTTCGGTTTTCAATACTTCTTGCTTTGCATCTTCCAAAGATATTTTCATTATGTTCGGATGACTCCAGGTATGGTTGCCTACCAGGTGGGACTCATCAACAATGCGCCTCATCACTTTAGGGTAGCCTTCCGCTCTTTTGCCTATTACAAAAAAAGTGGCTTTCACATTTTTTTCCTTTAAAACATCGAGAATCTGCGGTGTAAAAATATCGTCCGGCCCATCATCAAAAGTTAGTGCAACCTTTTTCTCCTCGCTGTCACCACTTGCTATAAAAAGCTCCGGATACATAGTTATTAAATCGACCATCTCTCTTTTCGGGAATCCCCTTACCTCCTTTTCGGGGCCACCGGCTAAATCCAAGTCTTCAGGCATGATTTGCTGAGGCTTTCGAAAAATATCCCCTTTTACCGCGAAAATTGCCAAGGAAAGTAATAAAATCATCATTGTCAAAAGACCGTAATTCTTTTTCAAAGACATCACCTCAGCAATAATTTCCTCCTTATCCCCTCGATTTATGCAGTATCTTAATTCGCTTTGTGATATATATCATACAAATGTACGTGGGTCTTTAGTATGATAGGGAAAAATGGAAAAAGGTGGTGTATGTATGAGCATCTCGCTTCTTTTAAAACAGCATGTACAGATCAGCGAAATCTTACAGGAACTGATGAGCATTCCACAAGAGGGTTTGGCAGAAAAGGCCTTTGAAATTTCAAAGAAAATAGGGCAGCTTGCAGGTGTGCTCAAATTTCATTTGCAATCTGAAGACAAGTTCTTATATCCCAAATTGATGAAGCATGAAAGCAGCCACATTCGCGATACAGCTTTTGCCTTCACGGATGAAATGGGAAACCTAGGTGAAAAGTTTGAAGCTTTTAAGGCAACGTACATACAGCCGAAAAACATAAAGGCAGCTCCTGAAAAATTTAAACAAGACTTGGATAGTATAGCTACCGCCCTGAAAATTAGGATTGAAAGGGAAGATAGAAAGCTTTATCCGCTTTTAGATAGATAATGCAAATTGACCTTCAGAAGAAGACAACATCTTCATTTCACATAAGAACAAGAACCCCTCCGACAACATATTACAGAATGTGTCGGGGGATTCTTTTATTTCAAACCAGACTATGAGCGGTGTCATATCAAAGCTGTGCGGTTTTTTAAATTTTGTGATGTCTAATTAGTTACACCTGCCTGCTGCTCCTAAAGTTTTAATATAATTTTTTAATTCTTGCACTACCTCGTTATGCATATTATCTATAACTGTGACTATGTTGGGCTTTTGTTGCTGTATATCTTTTTTCAGTGAACCAATCATTACTTTTACTAAGTCAGTATATATATTAACTTTGCAAATGCCGCGTTTTACACATTCACGAAGAGTATCATGGCCGGTACCTGAAGCTCCGTGAAGCACTAAAGGAACATCTACCTTTGCACTTATTTCCGACAATAAATCCAGACGGATATTGGGCTTCCCTTTATACTCACCGTGAACAGTCCCGATTGAAACCGCCAGTGCATCCACCCCGGTCGCTTTTACAAAGATACGGGCCTTTTCAGGATCAGTTAAACGGGAATCATCGTCCGTATCCTTTGCTGTTCCCACATAGCCCAGTTCCGCTTCTACACTTACCCCTGCTGGATGTGCCATTTCCACAACTTTTCTGGTAATAGCCACATTTTGTTCGAAGGGCAATGATGAGCCGTCAAACATAACCGAAGTAAAACCAGCGGCAATAGCTTCTGCACATGCTTCAAAAGAGCTGCCGTGGTCGAGGTGCAGGGCCACAGGAATTGGATATTCCTTTGCTAATACTTCAATGAGTCTTACCAGATGTCGTAAATCCACACCCTCCGTAGTATTCAGATACTCCTCTCCATATCCGAGAATAATGGGTGAGGCGGATTGCTTAGCTGCTTCCAGATACATGGCAGCCATTTGAATATTAACAAAATCCGGTTGTGGAATGGCATACTTACCCGCACGAGCCTTTTTGAGCATTTCCGTCATTGAAAGTAACATCTGTTTTCCCCCTATAATTCTTCTGCGGTTCCTTCCGGAGCAGATAAATCAACAATAGCTTTTATTCCTACTTGCTTTGTGCCCTGCTCCAGCGCATAGGCAACTTTATCCAAACTGTACCTGTGAGTTATAAAAAGGTCTGCATTTACTCTGCCAGATTCCAGCAGTGTCAATGCCATGTGAAATTCTTCAGGCAAGGAACCTACAGTGCCTAAGAGCTTTACTTCATCATAGTGAATTCTATTTGGATCCAATGATAGGCTTTGATTTTTGGGAAAACCTCCGAAAAGCAGAACCTCACCACCCAAGCAAGCCATATCAAGGGCTTGCTTGGCTGCCTCTATTGATGGCACCGCCACTATAATGTGATTAGGCCCCTCCCCGGTAATTTCTTTTACTTTCGAAACTACATCGCAAGTATTTGCATCTATAACATAATCTGCAAGCTGCTTAGCCCTTTGAAGCCTGTGAGGAGTCATTCCGGACAATATTACCTTCCCGGCACCGAAAGCTTTTGCCGTTTGGGTATGCAGCAAGCCCATAGGGCCGTCCCCAATTATAAGCACACTGCTTTTTGGTGAAATCGAAAGCTGTCTTGCAGCGTGTATACAACAGGCTAAAGGTTCTGCTAAAACCGCTTGTTTAAAGCTCACATCGTCTCGGATTTTGAAGGTAGCACGTTCAGCTAAATCTCTAGGGATTCGCATCCTTTCGGCAAATCCTCCGGGATCAATTCTACGGTCAAAAAGCTCTGGACATAAGGTCCCTTTTCCATCAAGGCAGAGGGGACAAACACCACATGGAATATAATGAGCTACAGCTACTCTGTCACCTTCCTGCCATTTAGGGGAACGGCTTTCGACTACCGTTCCCACTACTTCATGGCCGAGTACTGCAGGGGGAATTGTGTAAGGGGTGCCTCTCACATAGGTTTTTATGTCAGAACCGCAAACCCCGCACAATTCCACCTTTATCTTAATATCTCCATCTTCCAAAATTGGTTCTCGAAATTCATCAAGCTCAACTTTTCCTGGCCCGAAATATACTGCAGCACGCATCAATAATTACCTCCTTTGATTTACGGAACAGCTAAAATGTTCAGGAATGAAGCACCGATTCCAAGAACAAATACAAAACCTATCACAGCAATGGGCGACCACTTGCGCTTGCTTATCAGATAGTATGTTAATAGAAATAGCATAAGAGGAATCAGGTTGGGCGCTATGGGGTCCAGTACATCAGTCTGCAGATTTATTCCCACTTCACCTGAAGTTATCACAAGTTCCGTTTTAGCATTAACCAGCATCGCCACCAAACCTCCGATGACTGTTGCCGCTAATATCGTGGCGCCTCGAGTTATTTTTTGGATTCCTGCCTGCCCTGCTTTTTCCAGTAACGCCAATCCTTCTCTATAGCCAAATTTCACGCCGAATTGAATAACGGCAATCCATACACCCACGCGAATGATTTGGTGCAATATGGGTGCAAAAGCATTTCCTTTAGCAGCCATAGCGGCCGCAAGTCCTCCTACCAGCGGAACAAATGTCCCCCAAAACAATGCATCTCCGATGCCGGCTCCCGGCCCCATAAGGCCAGCTTTAACGCTATTTATGGCTTCATCACTGATAGGCTCTCCGTTGGCTTTTTGTTCTTCCATTGAAGCGGCTGCACCCATTATAAATGATGCGGATAGCACATTGCTGTTAAAAAACTGAAGGTGCCGCTTAAGACCTTGTATTATGTCCTCTGTGTTTTTATACAAGTCCTTTAAAATGGGAATCATAGCATAAGTAAACGAAAATGATTGCATACGCTCAAAGTTTATTGAGTTTTCAAAGAGCAGCACTCTCCAAGCAGCTTTGGTCAATGCCTTCTGACTTATCTTTTTCCTTTCTTGATTTTCAGCCATTTATCTGACCTCCTTGGTAGGTTCTAGGGAGACATACAAGTAAGCAATAACCAGAGCCAAAACCGCCAATGCAAGTATATCTAGGTGCAAATAACTCACTAAAACGAAACCTGCGGCAAACAATGCCCAAATTTCCCCGGAAGCACCAATAACATTGAGGAGCATGGCAAATCCAACAGCCGGCAGTATGCCGCCAACAATGGAAAATCCGTCTACTAACCAAACAGGAAGAGCATTAAACAATCCTTCTACCGCAGATGCTCCGAAATATAAAGCTAAAAAGGTGGGAATAAAACCTTTGACAAACCATAGCAGTGCACCGCTGAGATAGGCAGTTTCAATTTTGTTGATTTTACCTTCCTCGGCATAACGATCAGCCATATGGAGAAATACTAAATTGCCCTGATAAACAATACTCATCATCAAAAACTGGCCAAACAATGCTACCGGTAAAGCCAAGGCAACCGCAGCCTCAACACCGTAACCCGAAGCTATGCCCAAGGCTACTCCCACAACACCTGCCAAGTTGTAATCAGGGGCTAAGGCCGCTCCTACAGTAAAAATACCTAAAAACATGGCCTCAATAGTTGCACCTAGGATAACACCGGTCTGCACATCACCTAAAATCAGACCTACGACCAAACCTGATACTACCGGCCTGGCAAAGCCTAAATAGTCCATAAAATAATTACCGGATATTCCCGCCCAGGCAGATACTAAAATCATTTGCAGAATGCTCAATTATTGTCCTCCTCTCGGAAATATTTTGCTTAACATTGTTACTAACTGGCTGCGTCGCTCCGTTGGCACAAGTTGAATGGCGAGCTCAACACCCTTTTCATGTAATTTCCAAAACTCCTCAGCTTCCTCGGGGGTGACAGATACCGTTCGCGTAATTTGTTTACGTCCGCTGATAAACTGCATACCGCCGATAATAACTTCCTTTATGTCTATTCCCATTTCAAGTAACGACAACAATGCCTTTGGACCTTTTACAAGTACAAGCGTACTGGTTTGAGCTTCACTAGCATTTACAATAGCTTCATACCCGTCTTTAACTGATAAAACATCTACAACTATGTTTGGTGGAGCAACAGCCTTTATGATCTGGCGCTGTATGGGGTCAACAGCCACCTGATCATCCACAATAATTATTTTTTCCAACTTATAATACCTTGTCCATGCTGTTATTACCTGCCCATGGATTAACCTATCGTCAATCCTGTAATTAACATTACCCATTTTTTCACCGTCCCATGAATGATTAGATCAATCTGTCATTAAATCGGTTCTAAAAGCCTTACACTGTTCACGCCGGCTTCTTTAGCCACATGCACTAATTCAGACAGGGTTTTAGTTTCATCTCTTTGAAATAACACCTCTAAAACCATACCTAGGTTAACCCCTGTAATACACTGACAGTTTGGCGTTGAAGAAACAATTTTCCATGCGCTGTTGGCAGGGGTCCCGCCAAAAAGGTCTGCCATAATTAAAACACCTTTACCACTGTCCACTTCGTGTACGGCTTTCTCCAAGTCCATGACAAACTTTTCAGGCCCCGAACTTTCTGTTAAATCTACTGATGTGATACCTTTTGCATCTTTTAAAAATAGGTTTACCGTCTTTCTAAAACATGTACCCAATTCTCCATGGGCCGCAATGACTATACCTACCATTCCATCACTCCCTTTTACCTAAAAATATTTGTAACTATTTTAGCTGAAATCATCACCCCCTTAAAAAAATAATAGAAATCTTTTACTACTTGCAAAACCCTTAATAAATCTGCTATAGTAATACTTGCAGGTTGCATGCCAATAAGTGTTTAAAATCTTACAGTGGTAAACCTAATCATACCTTTGACATAAGGTATTATAGGTAATAGACCTTATTATTAATATAAAAATATTACTTTTCAAATCAGAAAAAAATAAACAGAAGTCACAGACAACGACTTCTGTTTAAACAGATTTTAAATACTTCACTAAAAAGATTATTCACTATTTAACAGACCAAAAGGAGTCCAACCTATCTAAATTAAACTTAATGGTCTTTAACAAGCCCTTTTCACTGACATTATTTATATCATCGTTCCCAAGTTTGTTCTGTTTTAATAGAGAATATATTTTCTTAAGCTCTTCATTTCCCGATAAAGATTCAAGAGAGATAAATGGTTTGTCAACTTCAGGGTCAACGGAGCCAATAATTGCAATGATATTATTGAAGTCAGGTAAATCATAAATTTTATGTTTTAACTCATTTTTATCTTTGCCAAAAACATTGACTACTCTTAATCGCTGTGCATTAATTTTATTTAGCAGTCTGTGCCGTACATCTCTTGAAATTTTTTGAGACCCCACATTAGCAAAAACAACCACATCAACTCCCTTAGAAGTATTAAAATCTAAACTACTCCCTTCCGGCGTCATTTTCATGAGATTATTAACTACATCATTTAAAGTAAGACTGGGTTCAAGTGCCAATCGTATGGCTTCTATTACAATTTCTGTAGATACCCTGCTTATTGTTGCAACTTTTATTCCGGTTTCTATGCTTATCTCTCTTGCATAATCTCTAACTGAAGAATGGTTGCACAGAAAAATTATACCTTTACCTTCATCGACTGCTTGGAAGGTTTGACTGATAGCTGTCTTGCACTGGTCGGGTTTCCATTGAGGATTAATTGTGAGGCTTGTTCCTTGGTCCGTTACTAAAAGATTTTGCGCCATCTTTACCATTTGTTCGGCTCTTTCACTTTTACTGCAAACAACTACTGCAACTCTGGGATAGTCTTCCTGTTTCAATGTTTGCACTCTATTGACGGTCAAAGCAATGTAATCTATTTCGCTTTCAGGTATATCCTTGTTTATTAGCGCTGATACGGTCTTTGCTATCTGATGAGCGATAAAATAGTATTGGGACTTTTTGTCCAAATCTTTTAAATGGGAATTATCAAGTTGTATCCCCGACTCTATACGCTTTATAGCAGAGTTTAAATGAATGGACAATAAAAAGAAAAGTAGTCGTCTGCTTATGCGAACGCCCTTGGGAAAACTGACTTTGTTTAGAACCTGATGCGTAATTTTCATTATACGGGTACTTACAATTTTTCCGAAAACTTTTTCTATGCTGTGCTCATCTTCACCTATGCTTTGCAAAAAATCATAATAACTCTTGACCTCTTCTTTAATAATGCTGTTTGCTTTTTCTTTAGGCACATCCGAATCTATAAATTCAGCTACCCAATCGGTGATATCTGAGTATATATCTTCCTTATCATTTGAAGGCAGACTTATATTATCTGAGCTGAATCTGCACCATTTCTTCTGTTTGCCGGTAAACTGTTCCAGTAAGTCGTTGTACTCAAAAGCTTCTTTTGTATATTTTCTTAACTGTTCTTTAATATGTTTGTTATTAATTACGATCTCTTTGGCCCCGGAAGCCGAAAACTCTACAAAGGCCAGTGCACACATAAGTTGAATATCACTTTTTAATTGACCTATATTTCCTGGACATTCATATAAGAGCAAAGCCCTGACTATATCACTGTCAACATTAATAGGAACACCGATTTTTTCTGATTCCTGAGAAAAGAATTTGTCTATAAATGCCATACGCTCAACTAAAGGCCTTTCATCCAAACCCGGAATGTGTATAACAAGGGGGATACGCCTAAGAAAAGTTTGGAGCAATACTGAGTCCGGGCTGATGGTGGTTGCGCCAACTATTCGCACCTGAGCTTCACGGATTTTCTTCGTTTCACCGAGGCGCCGAAAAGTCCCGTAGTCCATTAAATTAAACAATGTTTCCTGGCCTTCAGGTGGTAATCGGTGTATCTCATCTAAGAAGAGCATACTGCCGTCCGCCATTTCCACAAGACCCGGTTTATCAGAATCAGCACCGCTGAAAGCGCCTTTTGTGTATCCAAACAATTGCGAGAACAAAAGCTGCGGATTGTTGCTATAATCCGCACAATTAAACGTTATGAAATCAGAATCCGCTTTTATTACGCCCANNGGGGCGTCCATTAATTTTTATAGCTTCGCCCTTTTTAACCAGGCGATTTAAATAATGTGAAGCATTACTGCGGTGAATACTAAGAGATCTGGAAATATCCTCTGCTTTAACACCATTCCTCCCCGATAGGCCTTGTTCTTTTAAAAGCTGTCGGGTTAGTTCTTGTAGCAGCATTTTTACCGATGTTTCCCGGTCCATATATATCCCCTTCCAAAATTACATTCGCTTCACACCAATGTCATCCTGATTAAAACATTTCTAATATTTATTATAACATAAATTGTACAGCCTTGTGCAGTCATAAAAAAAGCTGCCGCAAACTACATCCAGCTTGCGACAGCCTTTTGTTGTAAGGTTTATGCCATAATTTACGCTTAGGGAGAAGGCGTAGGATTGAAGGGCACGGTATTTGTGACCAGCACCGATACTCCAAGGACAACCCTCTCCAACATTTGCGTTTCATTTTGAAGTTCGTACATCACGCTTTCAATCGTGGGAATCACGGTGCAGTTCTGGTCCGGAATAGCTCCCGGCACATCCACGAAGAAGCTGAAGTCAACATTTTCGCCCTGCTCATATTCCACGTCATCCGTGCCGATATAGTATATCTGCTTGTGGATGGTACCCTGGATTATGACCTTATCAGGGATGACATAGCAGCTGATATCCGCCACTTCCGCATCTATGCTTCTTATCTTCTGAGTGGGTCTGTCCATGGTAACCAGGTCTTGGAGCAAGGTCTGACCTTCTTCTTCTGCCATTACCTGTTCAACAAGTATGGTGTCCCCTTCACCTTCTACAAGGTTTATCTGGACGTTTTGGGTCACAACTACTGTAAAGAGTATGACCACTCGCTGTGTCAATTCTGTCTCATTTTCAAGAGTGTAGCTTATGTCCTCGATGTCATACGTCACGGTTACATTCATGCCGGGGGCGGCTCCTGTCACATCCACAAACAGGCTGAAGGGAACATCTTCCGCTTGATGGTACTCTACGTTATCGGTCCCCACATAATAAATCTGCTTGTGAAGGATTCCCTGGATGACCACTTTGTCGGTGGTTATATCGGTTACGATATTTCTCACTTCGGCTGTTATTTCATCGACTTTTTGTGCAGGGTTCGACAGTGTTACCGCATTTTCTACTATCAACTGCTGAGAGCCCTGGCCCACTACGGCTGCCACATAGTACAATGTTTCTTCCGTCCCTTCTTCAACATCGAGCAACTGCGTTTCGGTAACTACGGCATTAAACAGCATGATGACTTTTTGATGAAGGGTTGTAGAATCCAGCAGGGAATATGTTACGTGTTCCACCGTTGGGGTCACTGAAACCTGCATGCCTGGTGCTGCTCCGGGAATGTCAATATAATAGCTCACTGGAATATCTTCAGCCTGGTGATGCACGATAGCGTCGGTACCTATGAAAAAGATCTGCTTGTGGACCACTGCCTGAATGATGACCTTATCTTCAATGACATCTGCCCTTAGTTCCTGCACCTGGGCCCTTATCTCTTTTACCTTAACCGCCGGAAGATTCAGTGTCACCGTAGATTCCAACATGTTTTGGATGGAACCCTCTCCTATTAACACCTGAGCTTGAATTAAAGGCATATTGCTTATTCCTCCTCCTTTTTTTTCATCATTAATCACCATATCCCCAGTGGGGTCATGGCCATTTTCTTCTTCGGACGAAATATCATCCTTAAAAATTGAAACACTTTTTTCTTCACTTGATAGACTTTCATCCGGTTGGGCTTCGCCATCATTTGGCGAAGTGCTTTCATCCTCTTGTTTTGTATCCTGCTGCAATAGGCCGTCGTCAGATTCCGACTCGCTGCCTTCGTCGGTCGCACCCTCATCAGCTTCCACGAGTTCCCCGGCTTCTGCACCCTGGGTCATTTCTTCTTTGAGTTCTCCTGATTCTTGCACCTGTTCTTCTTCTAGCCATTGGTCTTTAGTATGACCCTCTTGCCAGGGCTCATCTGATATCTCCGCGTCATCTTTCATATCATCAATGGCTTCCTCATCCTGCCGATGCCCTGCCCTGCTTCTCTTTTTAATCCAAAGATAAAAAGCCAAAAATAGCACCAGGCATACGATGGCAATTTTTAGAGCGGGCATGATCACATCCCTTCCCAATCAAGCTCATAATAGCTTTAATTCATTATATGTAAATTAACTGGCAGCGGTTCCACCACCGGGCAACAAAAAAAGAGGCCGAAGCCTCTAACTTAAAATATTTTTCAAAGGGGAAAGTACTTATCATTTTGTTTTTGAATAACTTTCAAGTCCACTAATTTTTTTAATATGGGCAAGAGCATGGTAAACTTTATATCAACATGCTGTCTTATCTCATAGGAGGTCATTCCCGGCTGTTTTTTTACTAACAATAACAGCTCTTTTTCGCTATTGGAAAGGACGGGCCTCTTCAAAGGCTTTACAGGCGGCCTTTTTGCATTATCCCCGGGAGCCGCAGCGGAAGTTTCCGTTTGATGCGACAAGCTTTTGTCTTCCTTTTTCGTTTCCATCACATATGGTTTCTTCCTGTAAAATGCCCTCACGGACAAATCCCCGTTTAAAGTCACCTGGTATTCCCCATCGGGCAATCCGCACAGGACGTTTATTCCCTCTCCTTCTGCTTTTAGGTCAAGCACTGTTGCCTCCGCCTGCCAAAAATCATGAAAAAATTTAGTAATCCTCTTTGACACTTCTTCCCGCACACTATCACCCTCATCAAATTTTCGCGAAATGAAATGTTCTTATTTCTACCTCCAAGTCCACTTCCACCATATCACTTTCCGGATTTGACACTATTTTCCGGGCTTTTGCATGGACTGAAAAATTATTCGGGGCGATTTCTTCCTTATCCGGAATTTTGAATCTGAAATCTAAACGTTCAAAGTCCTGGTGAATTAGATGATTCTTGCCCACATAGCTACAGCTCACGGAAAGTTCCCCTACTGCCCAAAAACCCGAACTGCTTTTTTCCATCCAAGCTTTTCGCGGCACAGCCTCTAGCTCCTTTACCATCAGCAAAGGAGATGTCAGGGGCAGAACAAAGTTCAGGTTGAATTTATGGTCTTCATAAAACACCTGCCGCATTTTCCCGTTTTCTTTTGGCACTTGCGTTACCAAATAAATGTCTTCCTCACGGGTAGCCAAGAGGTCAAAATTTAACATGAAAATTATCCTTAGCCTTTGCAATGCCACAAGTTCAGTCTTAACTTCGCTTATACGGGATATCACCTTTACTTGCATTTCCGGTCCCCCTTCTTTTAGGTCTTCAAAAACCCCAAAGGGAAAGAGGGCCTTTTTACTGCGAAGGACTCCATCGGGTCCGGCATAAAAGACATGGACACTGATATTGCACTGGATCAAAACCTTTGAATCCATCACCGTTACCTGGATGCTCGCTACTTCTCCCTTTACACTCTCCACATGGCTAATAGGAAAATCGGTATTTATTTCGAATTTCTCCACGAAAGCCATGCTCTTTTCCTCGATGCAGCTTTCTATATGAAAAAGCTCCTTGTGAACCCCTTCCCCGGGAATCACATCCGTTATTGCCTGTAGCTGCTGCCTGGCAATACCATTATAATTGATTTCCAATAAGGCCTTTATTTTAATCTCCTTGCCTTGTGGATAGGCCGAAATATGAAGGACGCGGCCAGAGAGCTCGTATTTTTCTTCACCCGTCATGTCATTTAATAATTGGCTTTTTCGAAATTTCATTTCAAGGTATTTACATCTTTCGTGCTGCTCTTCACAAATAAAGTAAAGCTCGATACCCAAAACTCCCTCGGCAGTAAAACCCTTTTCCAGCGGGTGACATGTCAAACTATCAATTCTGCCGTAAATATCTGCTATATTTTTCACTGGGTACGGCAAGCCGAAATTCTCCTCCAGCATGAGCGTAATGGTGCCCTCACATACGTTTTGATTTAAGACCAGCTCCTTTTTTAAAATTTCGTATCCCGGTTCCTCTAACTCCACGAGCACGGCCCTTTCCTTTTTCTCCAGGATCTTCACTTCAAGCCTATACGCCACTATGATTTCGCATTCTCCGGTGCTTTTCGTCCTGTGCTTTACGCCCGTAAAGGCCAAATCTGCCTTTGCCTGCCTCTGCGGCACGGCAGTTTCACATTCTGCGCTTTCACGAAAGGGAATGGAAAACCTGTCGTATTTTTCAAGGCCGTCAATATCACTGTAGAATATATCCAAAAGGATGCTGCCCTCTATCAGAACAAGGCCATGGAAGAGCTTATCGTCTAGCTCTTCAACATGGGGCTTAATGGCCAATATATGGCGAAGGTCCGCCTTTTGAAAGATACCGTGGGAGGTCCCCATCCAAGTTTTGCTACCAAAACTTTGAAATGCCGTAATTTTTTGAGTCGCCATGGCTCCTGCCGGAATCCGTGACATTTCCCTATCTATAACGCCTTCAAGCTTAAAATCCATTCTTAAATTTACCGTTAAAGTATCTCCTGAAAGGCTCATATCCTGCATATGCAAATCGCAAGACGCATAAATCGCCATGCCTTCAGCCACTTTTTCCGGCAAAAAAACCTCGGTGACCCGCTTTTCATGCTGGGTAAAATTTATGGCGGCATTATAGTCCGAAAAATAAACCTCTACGCACAAATCGGCAACGGCAACGACGGAATTATCCTGCCATTCATGGCGCAAAGCAACCACCCGGGGGACCACTTCCGTTACTTTTTGGGGCCAGGGCTTTAATTTAATTTCCAAAAGAAGGGATTTGGAATATGTCTTTTCCCAAAGAATTTGCTCCGTTTTAAAAAGCTCCATTGCCAGCCCCCTCCTTTGTAAATTTTTATGATTCGTGTTTTGGAAATATGAAGGGGGATGGTCAAAAATACAGGAGGCACTGTCAAAACAAAGCCCTGCGGAATATTATGAAATGACAGCTATTAAAGGAGGGATTATTGTGCATGAGTTTGTAAGTTTTATGAGAACCCTTCCTGTACTGGCTAGAAAAGTCAAGACGGTGACCGGCACCGTAAATATAGGTGATTATGCCCTTTTGCCTGATAAAATAATTGTCTCGGGAGTTTTAAACTGGCAGCTATTTTATATCGGCGATGACGATCTGACGCACTTTGCTTCAGGGGAAATACCCTTTTCAACCTTCATCCCCGTAAACGGTGCTGCAGAAGGCATGGGTGCCAGTTTGTCAGGAGAGATAGAAAGTATTGAGGCCGTTATATCGCAGGAAGGATCTAATGTAAAGATACAAGCGGTCATAAGAATAATAGCTGTAATCCAAGATAAAATCGTAGTTTCACCGGCACCCGGAGGTACCACCGACATAGTTGCGAATACCGTTCTAAATGAAAATTCCCTTCAGACCTTTGTAGAGGAAGTGATAAATCTCAATCGAAACGCTAAAAAGATAGTAGCAGTAGATGCAATAACATCACCGGAAAGCATTGAAATTCTTGAAGACAAGGTGCTGGTCCAGGGCCGACTCTCGCTGGGGATAAGCTACGTAGGGGAAGATGACATAAGCTATTTTGAAAGCTTTGAAATTGCAATAGGCGGTTTCATCGAAATGCCGGGAGCCTTGCCGGGAATGAAGGCATGCGTATCCTCGAGCTTAGCGGCAAGTCAATCTGCCCTGCTTTCTCCAGACCGGCTTTTATTCAAAGCTGTGGTTGACTGGAGTCTAAGGCTTTTAGATACCGGGATTGTACAGATTACACCTGCAGCTACCGGAGATGAGTTTGAAGTCCTTTTCATGGTAGGAGAGGAAGTTGACCTTCAGCACATAGTGAGTGCCCAAACGCCGTTGGAGAGGGAGGCGCTTAAGGTAAGGGAAGTTAAAAGCAGCATAACGGAACTTGGGGCAGAAATCGTTCCCGACAAAGTCATAATCAGCGGTATCCTGTCCAAAACAATATATTACGTGGGAACGGATGGCATCAATTACAGCCAGCAGGAAAGTTTTAGTTTTTCTACCTTTGCAGACTACCCGGGAGCCCTGCCCGGCCACGAGGCCTTTATCGATGCAGAAATTGAATACGAACATTTCGAGCTGACTGATTCTCAGCTTCAGCACAAGACGCTGCTACAGCTTTTGATAAGGGTAGCAGAGCCTGGAATGACGCCCATCGAATTGGGTGATGGGCCTGATGTGCTGCTGCCAAGAATTGTAGGGCAAAATTCTGTCCAGCTGCTGCTCAGCCGGGATAAAAAAGTCAAGGAGAAAATAACCGTAACAAAGGCCCTCATAGTGTTAACTTCGCAAATAGAAGGAACTGGCCAGATCCAGATCATCCGCAGGTCCAATGCCGTTCCTCCTGCCGCATCCATCATCGACAGTCGAGTTGAAACGGAAAATGTTACTGCTATTCCCTTGGAAAATTTCGTTGAGGTAAGGGGGGAAGTTGTCAGCACAATTACCTACATGGGCACCGACGATAAAACCCATGAGCTTGAAAACCGAGGGACTTTTTCCACCATTGTCCCGGTGCCGGGAGCTCTTCCGACGGATTCGGTTTCCGTCAGCAGCAACGCAAGTTATTACGACATTGACATAATCTTCTCGGGCAGCAAGATTCTGGAAGTCATCGACGTCAATACTAAAGTAGAAATTGAGCGGCAGGAAATCCAGGAAGTGGTTACCAATGTAACAGGCCCCCACATTATCACTGAAAGAGTCCTGGTAAGGGTTCAAATACCTTCAGGCGAAATCGTAGAAATGTACGTAGTGACAGAGGTTTGGGGACCAAAAATTACTGTCGTAAAGAAGAGCATGCTTTTGGAAGTGGTGGGCGAAGGGCCGAAGCAGTTGGATGTGGTTGTGGACGTATTTTTGTGAATATAAAAGCTGCCGCAAACTAGATTCAGCTTGCGACAGCTTCAAGACTTTCAGGCCTTGTGAGTAATCATGCTTTTTGTAGAGAACACCACTTTGTAACATATGAATGTGACAGCGGTGTTTATCAGGGCTGCGGGAATGACTATGCTGGTAAAGAGCACCGAAAAGGCCATGGGCAGGCTTCCAACTACGAATAGGGCCGTCTGTAAAAAGACCACGCCGCTTATCACGGTGCCGACAAAGGCCGTAAACAGGACGGTCAGGTTGGAATTAAAGCTCTGAAACGCCTTTATCATGGCCATTACCGCAAAGGCCGTGACGAATTTGTCAACCATGTTGGCAACCTGGCCGCCGGGAAAGCCCGTTGTAAGGGCTGAGAATGTCCCGGCGAGCAGTCCTGCAAGCAAGGCATTCTTGGGGCTATGGTCTATATAAAGGGCCACAAAGAGCATCGCCAGCAAGAAATCCGGTTTCATGCCACCCACAATGGGTGGAACTACATAGTGAAGCACCAAGCCTATAGCTATCAGCAGTGATGTCAAAATCATATCCTTAAGTTTCATCGTTCTTTCCCTCCGTTATTTTTTCACTTTACGACAGTTTATCGAGAGCTTTTTTAATAGCATCCTCAGGCAAACGGGAATTTTGCAGTTTGCCTGAAAGAAAACTGTCAAATGCTGTCATGTCAAAGTATCCGTGGCCGCTTAAGCCAAAGAGAATGGTCTTGCTCTCGCCGGCTTCTCTAGCTTTTAAAGCTTCGTCAATGGCAGCCTTCACCGCATGGGATGATTCCGGTGCCGGCACGATGCCTTCACTTTGGGCAAAGAGCACGGCTGCCTCAAAGACGTCCTGCTGCTCATAGGCTACTGCTTCAATCAGGCCGTCGTGCAAGAGCTGGCTCTGGATTGGGGATGAGCCGTGATATCTGAGGCCTCCCGCGTGAATGCCCGGGGGCATAAAGTCGCTTCCCAAAGTGTACATCATCATCTTCGGAGTCAGATGGGCCACGTCGCCGTAGTCGTAGGTGAATTTGCCTTTCGTCAAGCTGGGACAGGCAGCAGGCTCTGCAGCGACGATGCGGGTCTTTTTGCCTTCCTTGATTTTGTCCTGTACGAAGGGCATGGCAAGGCCGCCAAAATTGCTGCCGCCGCCGGAACAGGCAATGACCACTTCCGGATAGTAGCCGGCCTTTTCCATCTGCTTTTTCGCCTCAAGGCCTATCACGGTCTGATGCAGCACCACGTGGTTCAATACGCTGCCCAAGGAATAATTGGTATCCGGATTTTTGGCCGCATCTTCCACCGCTTCGCTTATGGCAATGCCAAGGCTGCCGTTGGAATCCGGGTCTTTTTTCAGCACTTCGCGGCCGGCTTCGGTCTTGTCGCTGGGGCTTGCAAAGACCTCTGCCCCGAAAAGCTCCATCATCGAACGGCGATAGGGCTTTTGATTGTAGCTTATCTTAACCATGTAGACGGTGCAGTCTATGCCAAAGAACTTACAGGCCATGGAAAGGGCAGTTCCCCACTGGCCCGCACCGGTCTCGGTGGCCAGCCGCTTAATTCCCTGCATTTTGTTGTAATAGGCCTGGGGTATGGCGGTATTTAACTTGTGGCTGCCGGCAGGGCTTACGCCTTCATGCTTAAAGTAGATTCTTGCCGGCGTATCCAATGCCCTTTCCAGGCGATATGCCCTATACACGGGTGTGGGCCTCCACAGGGCATAAAGACTTCTTACTTCCTCGGGTATTTCGATAAAGCGCTCTGTGCTCGCTTCCTGCTTTATAATTTCCTCCGGGAAAATTGCTCCCAGTTCATCGGGGGTAGCCGGCTTTCCCGTCGCAGGGCTCAGGGGAGGTTGTAGGGGATTTGGCATGTCAGCCTGAATATTATACCAATGGGTAGGAATTTCTTTTTCAGTCAACAAAATTTTTGTTTCCTTCATCTCAATCTCTCCTTGCTTAAAAATTTTCTCACTAGCCTTTTAAGATTTCCTTTTCGCAAAGCCTTCAAGCTGTTGTATATTTCAATTGTCCGCTTTCATGTCATTTCTATCACCCCGCATCTCCCTTTCTTTGGCGTCAAAGAAGAACTTTCCCTTTGAGCCTGAGAGAATCAATTAAAACAAAAAAACCGTCCCAGTTAAGGGACGGTTGTTCCGCGGTGCCACCCAAATTAGTCTTACACTTGGTAACAAAAAAGCATTTTATCTTCAGGATAAAATGCTTTGCCACCTCAATGTAATACTCACTCTTCCGGATACGGCGATGATATCGCGATATCCTGTCCTCTGCTAACGGGGGACTTGCCGTGTGCAGCTACTGTAATTTTGCCGCACCTTCTCCGGGGCCCATTCATCAAGACTTCCGGTACCGCACTCCCACCAGCGGCGGCTCTCTTTGACCTTTCGTCTAGATTACTCTTCCCCTTCACGGAATTTCTCAATTTGTTACCGTATATAATACACCATTCCAAAGCAGGTGTCAACTTTTTTTAGAACTTTTTTCTTTAAACTTCCTGGCTGCTCTTGCTGAGGCCCATATCCACCCTCAGGAACCTGCCAACCGGCTTGTAGACAAAAACCGTCAGGGCCGAATTGAGGATTGCCTTTATCAGGTTAAAGGGGATAATGACCGGAACGAGCATGGTCTTTACCACATCCACGGGCACATTCATAAATTTTGTGGTGAAAATAAGGTTGAGGGGTATCATCACAAGGGTCATGGCAATGGAACTTACCACCAATGCAATTATTGCTCCCCTGAAGGTGTGGATTCTCTTGTAGATGATGCCTGCAACAGTTACCATGGTGCCTGTCGCAACAAAATGCATAAGACCCCCTATCCAGCCGCTGCCTGCGCTGACGGTCATGGCCTGGATTAGGGATACCATTAAGGTGACGACAACACCGGCACCCGGCCCGAACAAAAACGCGGCTATTAAGGCAGGCACATCTCCCGGATCATATTCCAAAAATGGCGCTGCCGGGATCAAGGGGAACCTGATCAAAAACATCAATACCACTGCTAGGGCTGAAAGCATTGTGATTCTTACAAGGTTTTTGACTCCGTTTTTCATTTAGCACTACCTCCATAAATAAAAATTCCCCAAGATATAATCCCAGGGAACGAAGGCATCAAAAAATAATCTTCTCCCATCCAGACTTTAACTGTCGGCCTCGGAATCTCACCGAAGTCAGCTTGCGCTCGCGGGCTAGCGCCATTGCGCATTACCGCCGGTCGGGAATTTCACCCTGCCCTGAAGATTATATCTGGCGTATTCTGTTATCCATATAATAGCACTAAAAAGTGCAAATGTCAATGTTTTGTTTACCTGGTTTTGGTTGTGTATTTTTTCTTGTTTGGTAAAATATACTATAGATAATTATAAAAGTGTTGGAGGTATATTCTATGGAAGATAACAAGAAAAAATCTCCTTTTGCAAAAGAATATGAAATTGCATGGGATAAATATTCACAAAAGGACTTAAAGAATGTTTTTGAATTAGCCGACAGGTATATAGACTTTATGTCCCGCTG
>LFSJ01000172.1:22033-24408 GCA_001512695.1 Tepidanaerobacter sp. DTU063
ATAGCCCTGTTTGTGATAGGAAAAAGGCCTTTGGAGGATGGAATGCTCATACTGGGTGCCCATGTAGACTCACCCAGGCTTGACCTAAAGCAAAATCCCCTGTATGAAGATACAGGTCTGGCCCTCCTTGACACCCATTACTACGGGGGAATTAAAAAATACCAGTGGGTGACAATGCCCCTGGCCCTTCACGGGGTTATTGTAAAGAAAGACGGGACCAAAATCAATGTAGTCATCGGAGAAGATGACGGTGATCCGGTGTTTGGAGTATCGGACCTGCTCATTCACCTAGCAAAAGACCAGATGAAAAAGAGCCTGGCCGAGGGTGTTGAAGGGGAAAAACTCAATGTCCTGGTTGGCAGCATTCCCATAAATGACAAGAAGGTCAAAAATAGGGTAAAGCAAAATATATTAAAAATCCTAAATGACAAATACGGTATAGTCGAAGAGGATTTTGTATCCGCAGAAATTGAAGTGGTCCCTGCCGGAAGGGCGAGGCACTACGGCTTTGACAACAGCATGATCATGGCTTACGGCCAGGACGACAGGGTGTGTGCTTACACTTCCTTTGAAGCCATGATGGAAATTGAAAAGCCGGAAAAGACATGCGTCACTCTCCTCGTTGACAAAGAGGAAATCGGCAGTGTCGGCGCGACGGGCATGCACTCAAGGTTCTTCGAAAACACCGTAGCTGAAATCGCCAATTTGATGGGGAATTACAGCGAGCTTACTATAAGGCGGGCTCTGGCCAATTCCAAAATGATATCCTCTGATGTGAGTGCCGCCTTTGACCCCAACTATCCTGAAGTTATGGAAAAGCAAAGTGCCGCATTTTTCGGCAAGGGTATCGTGTTTAACAAGTACACGGGGGCCAGGGGCAAGAGCGGCAGCAATGATGCAAATCCCGAGTTTATCGCAGAAATTCGGAAAATCATGGAAAAGCACGATGTCACCTGGCAGATATCGGAACTGGGCAAGGTTGACCAGGGCGGTGGTGGCACCATAGCCTACATCCTGGCCAACTATGGCATGGAAGTCATCGATGCAGGCGTAGCCCTCCTTAACATGCACGCACCTTGGGAAATCTCCAGCAAAGCCGATTTATATGAAGCCAAAAAAGCATATTACGCCTTTTTAGTTGAGGCCTAGATATTAAAAAAAGGCCTGTACCGGGCAACATCCCGCCGGTACAGGCTTTTTTGTTTTTCTAACACTTTTTATGAAAATATCTAGTATCCTATCTCCTCACCTACTAATATGACCGTAAAATTAGTCAGATCGGGTTTGTATTCGATTATGGTGGTTACCTTGCATATCCTGTCTTCCGAGTTACAATCGCTGCAGTAACCTGTTGTCGCACAGGGGGTCTTCAAGTTTAGTCTCATGGCATTCATGGGGGCTGCCAGATGTTTTGCCCTTATCATGGCCTGCTGCAGGTCATCAGTTATTTTGTTGGCGCCAACAATTAGGACCACATGTCCCGGCCCGAATATCATAGATGCTACCCGGTTGCCCGTGCCGTCTATGTTTACCAGCTTGCCGTCAAGAGTTAGGGCATTGGTGCTGGAAAAGAAGACATCGCAGGTCAGCTGGCCCTTCCGCATGCGGTTTTTTTCATCCGGGGTATCCGCTAGATAATGGTCAAAAAGCTCATGGCCCCTGGCCTTTAACTCATCCACGATACCGAGTTCACGGATGGTAACCGAGCCTCCCACACCTACCTTTGCATTTGGGGGAACTAGGTCCAATGCTTTTTTCACAGCCTCTTCCTTGGTGGGCACATATATGGCGTCAAAACCGTTTTTGATGAGAGCCTTGACAGCTTTTTGGCACCTTGCCTCATAAAATTTTGACTTAACGCTCATATAAACCCTCCTATCTATATAAATAATTCATCTCCACCCTTTTTAATCCCCATCGTTTGCCGCTCCGAATACCTGGTACTTCTCAGTATGTAGATTATAACCGAATCCTCTTCTTCGTCGATAGCCCCTTTTAATTCAAGCTTAAGCTTTTTCAAATTTGCAACAGAAATTTCTCCTTCAAGGACAGAGTTTTGGACCCAAGTTAAATACTTTCGACATATCTTTAATACTTTAGCCACTCGCTTTTCGCCCACATCATACACAAGTATAACAAACATATTGTCCACCTGATTTACAACAGAACTACTGTTTTGTAATATTTGCTTTATGTTTTATTCTATAATCAAACTCTAATTTCCTCTATACTTGGCAAATGAAAAAGCCCTAGTGGGCTTTTCTTAGTACTTCATTCCAAGGGCTTTCCATTTTTCTAGTATATGACTTTCTATTTTATCTGCCACTTCTTTAGGCTCATCTCCCAGCAAGACTTTGCCACCTGTAATTTCTTCC
>LFSJ01000092.1 GCA_001512695.1 Tepidanaerobacter sp. DTU063
TCCCTATACTCTATAGCCGGCCGGAAAGAGCGGAATCGTTATGAGCTCTTACAATATGTGTTTTGGGTATACCTTTTAGCATCGATTTTTCTGCTACCTGTTGCCTTAAGTAACTTTACAGTGCCACAAACTTTTAAACACTGGATTTTTCTCCTGCTACTAGCTCTCATACCAAACACCTTAGGCCATACTCTTTATAATGCCGGCTTGCGTTATACCTATGCTGCTTATGCCAATTTAATATTAACTCAGGAAATCACCCTGGGGACACTTTTAGGATACATATTTTTAAGAGAGCCTGTAGGGAAAAACGCCATAATCGGCATAGCAGTGATGATTTTTGGGATATACCAGGTTTTGTTTGATAAAAAGCCCGGAGACAAGTTGAAAAAGATGCAAGAAGAAGGTTAATAAAATTGTATTGCTGCGACCCCCATTATTCAATGCTCCTAACATGTGCGGCATGTATTTATTTTATATTATTGGAGGTTATTAATGAAAGTA
>LFSJ01000073.1 GCA_001512695.1 Tepidanaerobacter sp. DTU063
AATAGAATTAGTCCGGAGCAGATTAGGGATAGAACAATGAATTGCACTCTACCCACCCGCGTGAATAGATCAGTCAACTGCTTGTTATCATCTTCAGTGGATACCATTCGGTTTACTCTCGGTATAAAAACGCTAGAAATGGCTGTCGATAAAGACATATAGTATGTATTTAATTGAGCAGCCAAACCATAAATAGCAACCGCTATGGTTCCTCTAAAACGCCCCAGTAGAAACTTGTCCACATTCCAGTTGATTTGATCGATAATCATGTTCATGAATAGAAAAGATGAAAATATGGTCATTTCCTTCATTAATACAAAGTCGAACTCTTTGAAGGAAAACCGCATGTCAAGTTTCTTTAGACAGAAGATCACATTGCTTATTTCTATTAGTATCGTTAGAGCTGTGGTAACAACAACCATGCCAACAGACTTATACCCCATCAACAGTACAGGAAGCACAAGAAAAGGATTTGCAACTAACTTAATCATCTGAAGCAGTTTTTGGAAAACGAATTTTTCGTTAGCTGTGATATAAGAATTAAAGACACTGGCTGGAAAGGACAAAGCGATGTTAAACACCATAATAGCCATTAGCGTTTTGGC
>LFSJ01000002.1 GCA_001512695.1 Tepidanaerobacter sp. DTU063
CTCAAGACTTCTTAAAGAGTTTACGACCAATCATGCGGAACAGTAGGTATGTCGTCTACCGCTGAAGACATTAGCAATAAAACTTTTTGCTCTTGCAGCAAGCATACCCGCAGTACATTACCTCCAACCCCTCATCAAATGCTTTCGCTTTTCTTTGCTGTCCAGTACTTTCGCACAACTTTCCCAGTCAACTTTATCTATCTTATTGTATTTTAGTTCGAAAGGATGCTTCCTGGGGATAGCATCAATCTTCTTCTTTGCTTCTTCAATTTCATTTAATGCCACATGAACCCATACATCTTCCAGAATATCTGGAATCTGTCCGAACATCGCGTAGATATTTTCAAGCCTTTCTGATAGCAGCGAATGGACTCTATCTTCAACCGATCCTTTATATCTCATGTTGTATATATAAACCTCGTCATAAATCTGCCCAATGCGCTGAATCCTGCCTTTTCTTTGTTCAAGCCTCGTGGGGTTCCATGGTAGGTCAAGATTTATAAGGGAACCTAATGTCTGTAAATTCAACCCTTCACTGGCAGCATCAGTGCCTACTAAAATTCTCAGTTCTCTATTCCTTACCATCTGTTTTATTTCTTCCTTGCTTCTTCTTTCGTAAATGCCGCCAATTAATATCCCCGATTTATCACCGCCTGCATAAAGGCCAATCTTTTCATCAGGAAGGTCATTTGATAAATTCTCGGCTACCCAGCGGGCAGAATCGTAATACTGAGAAAAAATAATGCACCCACGGTCAATCCAGTTTTTATCAATGAGAATCTCTAAAAGCCGCTTATATTTTGGATCCTTCTCCTGATTGGCATTGAGGGTTTCAATAAACCTTTTGAGGCACTCTCTTTCTTCAGTTGTAATGTTTTTAATATCGCTCTCAAATGCTCTCTCTTCTTCTACTGCTTCATCTTCCTCATAATCTTCTTCCTCTGTTACCTGCCCCCAGTTTGCCAGCATCTTTTCTGCCGTATTTTTCCCTGCAATCATGGTGCTTCCTACTCTCCTTAACAACAGGGTTTTTAAAAATCCGCCACCTTTTACCCTTTTCTTTAAAAGTTCACAAAACTGCTCGGCATGGCTGTAAGCATCTTTTAAATAAGGCGGTAAAGGAATTGCTTCTTCATCGCTCTCTCCAAACAACACCACATCTATTTTCTTTAAATAAGGCTCTCCTGTTTCAGGGTTAATAGTGTTTTCCAAAAAATCCCTGGTTCTTCGTACAATGTGCCTTATAAACGGGTTGTAATTGGCAAAAAAATCTTTGTCAATTATCCTCTCAATTCTTCTTCTGTCAGGACCGCTTAATTCGTCGATCGCTTCTGGCCTTACAACAAACTCATCATCAGATATACCGAGTCTTTTTCTCAGGAGTCCAAAAGTAGCTTCATCTTCATTAGCAGGTGGAAACGGATTCCTTATCCATTCCCAGTATTCTCTCACTGCTGAACGCTCAACAGTCTCCTGTCTCATGACAAGCTTTAGCCCTTTAAACGGATATCTTCTCCACATGCTAAAAGAATTGCCAAGCACTCTGTCGCTGCCCTGAGCAAGGATGTTTAAAAGATCCCATGCTTCTATCGGATAAAGCTGAACAGGGGTAGCGGTGGCAAGAAGCATACTTTTTGTCCGTTTAGATATCTCCATCAAAAACCTCATGAGATTGTTTGGGTCAGCTTTTTCGTCCTCTTTTCCAGGGCCCAAATTTCTTCTTCTTGCTCGGTGTGCTTCATCAACTATTACGCATTCATACTCCATATTCAATAAATGCTGAACCTGCTGGGAATTGGCAGTTATTAACCCTTGTGATATAATTCCCACTCTTCTTGGGCATTTTTTAATTGCATCATCGCCGACTGCAGGGTATTTGATGCCATTTTCATCCACCCATTCCTTGCCGTTCCAAACAGCAGAAGGCATGTCAAGAAGATTAAGCATTTCATCCTGCCACTGCCAGAGCAATGTCTTGGGAACGATAACAAGTACAGGTTTGTCGCCATACAGTGCCATAAGCTGGGCTGACATTGCAAGCTGGACTGTCTTGCCCAGACCCACCATGTCAGCCAGCACATACCTTGCACCGTGCTTTTTGTGGTCATCGAAAGCCAGTTTTACAAAATATTTCTGGTGCTCCCACAACCCGAGTTCTTTACGGTACACAGATGATTCAATAACGACAGAAGCAGGCTCAGGGTTTTCTCTCCACTCGTCCACCGAATAAATGACCTTTCTTTCAGAAATTCGCTTGATATCTTCGACGATAAACTCTGAAAGAGGTATTGCATAGGGGCTGTTCCAAAAATAATCAAACTCATCCTGAACCCACTTTACTCCCTCTTCAGAATCGTCTTCCCAGAGTATTTCATAGTTCAACTTCCATCCTGTATAGGTTTCATTTACACTGCCAATAAAGCATGTCTTTTTGCCATCTTTGTAAGTTATCACTCCCGCTTTTCCGTGAATAAGCCCAAAAACATCGTTAGGAACTACTTTTATTTGAAGTTTTCCGCTTTTGATAAGGCTGTAAAGCTTTTTAAGCCTGTGAGGGACATTCATGTAAAGTTCTTCTGGCTTTTTGCTGCACCATTCCCGCCTCATGGCATTTACAGCAGCGCCTACCGTTACAGCATCTTCCTTTTGCATTTCCGAATTGCATACAACTCTGACGCATCCTTCGATTTCTTCTATGGCTTCCCCAGCTATTTCAAGGATGGAAGAACTGAAATAACCTGCAATCCTGTCGTATCTTACCGCACCTTTCAATTTTTCGTTTAGAAAACTTGAATCAAGTTTTTTTAATCGTGAAGAGTAGCGATATATCATATTGACCTCCACTGTGCATCAAAATGTATGGTTTTTCAGAGGCTTTTTGGCCAATTTGCAATCTATTTATTAATTAATTTTTCGATTTCTGGCTGCAAAATCTCTATAAATATTTTCATTTTTTCAACAGCCCATTTTTTGAGATCTTCTGTCATTTTACCTTCGTTTTTTTCGATATACATCCTTGTCCAATTACTTCCCCAATTTTCTTGAACAATTACTTTTTCATTTGTTTTTTGCTCGATTTCTGCTTTTTTAAGTTTTACAATTTCTTTAAGAGTATCTATGTTCCAGTTCTTGTTTCCGCTTTCAAAATGAAGCTCAACGCCAAAACTGCTTCTTGGTCTACCGTGAAATGCCCATTCAAAATGAACTCCTTTCCCAACTGGAATTGAATAATACGCTCTTGGACCTGGTTTTGGATAGTCTCGCGGAATAATAGCATTTAGTCGACTTACCAGCTCATTATAAAAGTCGATATATTCTTGTTGTGTTATAGTAAGTCCAACATTCTCCTTTTTTTCAGACTGAATTATAAAATCCTCCGCTTCAGGCAACGGAATTAAAACTGTTGATTCAATTGCAACAGTTTTATCATCAAGTTCGTAAGGAGTAAGCTTTACACACTTTATATCAACACCAAATTTTCTAAGCCATAAAACTGTGGCAGTTACTTCTGGTCTGAATTCCTTTGAAGCAATAATTATCCTTGGTTTATCTGAAAGTTCTTCAAAATCTTCATTGTCTATAAACTCAAGTATTTCATTTTTAGCTTTTTCTTCGGTTATTGATCTCCCTTTTTTATGAAGGTAGTTGCAATATAGTTTAACCACCTCACTAAAGGTCATGTTTGAACAATACGCAGCATATTTTATTGCTTGTAGATCAACATACTTCCCCGTATCATCACGCTTTAGCTCAATTACAACTAAATTACCATCTTTATCAATTGCCAATAAATCTAATCTTTCATTTGTCTTATCGAACCTATCGTATTCAGTTGAAATAATTAATAATTCTTCTCCCAAAATATCTGGACAATTCTCAATCCATTTTTCGATATCCCGCCTCTCAAGAATGTTGTGTGCACTGAAATTTGTTTCTGAAAGAGGTATTATCTTTTTCGAATTCTTATCATAAATTACCAGCATACTTTGTTCGCACCTTTCAAACAAGTTTTTACTCCTCATCAAAGTAATCATTGTCTATCTTTTTTATTTCATACTTAACATCAACAAAGACACCAATGTTGTGTTCAATCATCAGATTAGCCAGCATTTGCCCGTTTATCAAAACGATTTTGGTATCATTTTTTGGATTATACTCCTTTGCTTCTTTTGTGAAATCGGAGGTGGTTACAAATATCCCCTTCTTCGCACCTTGACCTGCCAATGCTCCTACAAATTTTTGGATTTCTGGCCTGCCGACAAGCCTGTCGGGACTCCATCTTTTTGCCTGGATATATATGACATCCAGCCCCAGCTTGTCTTCTTTTATGATTCCGTCGATTCCTTCATCAGAAGTCCTTTTTGTGACATTTCCCGCATCCTCTAGAGAACCACCGTATCCCATTGCCTGTAGAAGGTCAATGATAAGTTTTTCAAAAAATTCGGGAGGCTTCTGCATTATTCTTTCTAAAATTTCTTTTGCCAGTTGATCTTTTATAAACTGATATGCTCTATCAATAGTCTCAATAGGCGTTTCTGTTTCTGATATTCCCTGTGTACTTTTATCATCCTCAGTTGTCTTTTCTTTACCTTTATTGAGAAATTCTCTGAATTCTGGAAATCTCATAAGATAATTCACATTTATCTTTGAAGGTTTTTCTCTCAAGACTTCCAAGCCGCGTTCCGTAATCTTATAAACTCCTTTGTCTACTCTTTCAATTAACCCTGCGTAATATAAATAAGTTCTAGCCCATCCTATGCGAAATTTATAAACTACCTGTTTTCCACTTGGTAGGCGCATTTTCTTCTCTTCTTCACTGAGATTGAAGTATTCAGCCAATTTTTCTTTGATATCCAACATCTTATGGGGTTCTCCATCCCTCATCAATTCAAGCATTGGCAGCATAAAATCTTGAAAGCTGGGTATTGCCATTAAATCTTCCTCCTCGCTCTTCTTACACCCCGTCGTTTTTTACAAGCTCAGCCAGAAGCCTTGCGTATCTTGCTTCTGCTTTCCAGTGCGACATATTTTCGATGTGTTCAAGAGAGGCTATGTAGTTTAAAATTTCGACAATCACGTTTCTCTGGTTCCAATAGCTTGAGAGCTCATTTCTGAGCCAGTTCCTGCCTGCAGCGGTATCCTCTGCTTTGACCGCCTGGTGCAGTGCGGCAAGTACATTTCTTAAAAGGCTATTGCTAAATCTATCATTTCCTCCAAGCATTCGCATACCAAACTCTGTCGCTGTCTTGAGCCTTGCATGGTTTGCTTTGGTTGATGCAAGAAGGTCTCTGTATTCCCTCACTCCAAAGCCTTTTGCCAGCTCCTGGTAAGCTCCAAGCTGGTATATCCCGCTCTTTTCAAGGTCAAGCCCTTTGATATAGAACCTTTCTTCAGGAATCAGCATTTTCCAAAAATATGAGTCAAAGCCTTTCGGCGTCAGATAATCATAAGCAATTTTTACCGCTTCATTTATGATTTTTTCAACAGGTGACTCCTCTCCAGGTCTTCTTGACCTAGAAAGCTCATAGTTGACATCAATGTCCTCAATCTTCCTGTAAGAAGTCAGCACCCTTAAAGATGCCGCATAAGCCGCAAGAAGGTAATCGGTATCGCTGAAATTCGGATCTTCTTTGTCATCAAGTTCCTGCATGCTGTCAATCTGCCTTTTAACTTCCATCTCAATCTCTGGATATAACTCATCAAGGAAAGCCGTCTCTTCCTATTAACGGCTATTAATAGAGATTAACGCCGTTAGCGAAAGCAATAAATATAATTTTTGAATCGGTAGAGTTTATTACACGAAGTTATGTATTGATTTCTAGCATGTTTTCTTTAAAAACCAACCCAGTGTATACTCTCTTTTTTGCTGTTAATGTTGTAATTATACAAAAATTCTGGACATCTTTGAAACATGCTTTAATGAGTAATATTGCAGTAATTGTTGTCTTTGT
>LFSJ01000054.1:0-831 GCA_001512695.1 Tepidanaerobacter sp. DTU063
TCTATGTTATAAGCGGGCTTTGAGTAAGTCTGGACCTCAAAGCCGGCCGAATCGACGGTTTTATCCCCGACTCTTATTTCTAAATCATAGTAGCCGGGTGTTAAATTGGGCAGCTTCATACTGCCTGTAAAGCTAAAGTCATCCAACTTTACCTCAATGCTCTCAATGTCGGAGTTTTCCCGCCATCCACCTGTGGAAAGGACTGCGGTGACTTTATCTATAACCCCGGCATCTTCGGTCCTGGGCTTTAGGATGCCCCAAAAGTAGACCGTATCATCCGGCTTATACAGCGACCTGTCAAGGTACAGGTATTTCCAGTAACCCATGGCAAACTCTCTGCTTTTTTCCCAGGTGCTATCCCACTGATGCCAGGTAGGAACGGTTATGACGGCTTCAAGACCATCCTTTGAAACCACTCCGTAAATACCGGTGGAAGTATCTTGTGGGGTTGCGAGCCGGACAAGTCCTGAAGCATCGGTGACAGCCGCTTCATCACTGCCATAAAGCTCAACTTTTGCCCCGGAAGCGGGAGACCCGTCCTGCAGATTGTTTACCCAAATATAGGTATTCTCTTTATCAACGGCAGAGTAAAGGGAAAGGTCCGTAACTTGAAACCAGGTCTGGCTCTTTAGGTCATCAAAATTGATTTCGGCCAAATAGTATCCGGCAGGCAAAGGCTCCGGAAACTCTACGAAGGTGCTGTAATCGTACTCCATAACCGGTGCCAAAAAGCGGGCCACCTGCTGCAACTTGGAAGTGTCTTCAATATAAATCTCCCGGGACCTATAGGCCCATATGGGGATTGTTTCCCTCTCCTGCTGGGCTTTTATG
>LFSJ01000054.1:859-1296 GCA_001512695.1 Tepidanaerobacter sp. DTU063
TCAATTTCATGGGGTAAGGCCTTATCTCCCCAACTGAAGAAATTAAATTGTAAAAGGGGTCTGTCCTTAGTCGAAAACTCGCTGTTGGTTTTAAAAAACCTGAAGCTATAACTCGTAGGTTCTGCCTGGGTTTCAAACTGAAAGGTCACATCTTCTTCAAGGACCTGGCTGCTTCCGGCGAGAGGAAGGCCTTTCTTAATAGTAACGGTGTACAGAGTTTCAGGTTCAAGTCTGTCAGGGATAAATACGGCTGTTTTTTTATGGACTTCAAAGCTTCCTGGGGTTTCTGGACTAATGGAGAAATATTCCGGTAGGTTTTCGAAGTTTAAGTGGCTAAAGGTGATTTCAATTCCTGTATCAACAGGGACACCTGAACTTTGGTTTCGCGGGAGTGTGGAGACAATCCTAAATTCCCCTTTTGTCTGAAACGCCCATTT
>LFSJ01000152.1:0-8017 GCA_001512695.1 Tepidanaerobacter sp. DTU063
TCCCGAAAGGTTATCGCCCGGCGTGCCGCCAAGGAATTAAAAAAAGGCGATATCATAAATTTAGGTGTTGGCATACCGGCTGGAATCGCAGCCGTTGCAGCTGAGGACGGGTATATATCTGATTTGAACTTTACAATAGAGCAAGGCCTTATTGGCGGAATGCCTATGGGAGGAGTCATCTTTGGTGTGTCTTATTGCCCGGAAGCCGTTGTGGACCAATCACTGCAATTCAATTTCTATGACGGCGGTGGCCTTGATGTCTGCTTCTTAGGCTTTGCCCAAATTGACAATGAAGGTAATGTGAATTCCAGCAAAACCGGGAATCTCCTGTCAGGTTGCGGAGGAGCAATCAACATATCGCAAAATGCTAAAAAGGTGGTCTTCTGCGGTACATTTACGGCAAAGGGCTTAGAGCAAGATATCAGCAATAATGAAATCAAGATTGTAAAAGAAGGCAGCATTAAAAAGCTTGTAAATAAGGTAGACCAGATAACCTTCAGCGGCAATTACGCAAAGAGCATAAATCAGGAGGTCTACTACATTACCGAAAGGTGCGTATTTAAGCTAGCTAATGAAGGCTTGTGCCTGACGGAGATAGCACCCGGCATAGATTTACAAAGGGACATTCTTGAACAGATGGAATTTGAGCCAATTATCGCTGAAAACCTAAAAGTGATGGATAGGAATTTTTTTGAGTAAAAGCATCTTGCTTAATATCAGTGGAGCGTGATTAATTTGGCAACAAGAGTTAGTGTCAGTTTTGAAGACAAAGTGGCTTATTTGACTTTCAGTGAGGAGAATGAGAGGCGGCCCTGCACCCTGGATTGGGACGTATTAAAGGAACTGAGAAATGCCGTTTCACAAATCGAAGATAATATACCCGATACCAGGCTTGTAATAGTTCAGAGCGCATCGCCCAAATCCTTTATAGTCGGAGCAAATATTGCCGCGCTGGAAGAGCTCAATCCCGAAAACATCATGGAATGGGTGCGGCAGGGCCATGATGTGTTCCTCAGACTGAGGAAACTCCCCATACCGGTAATTGCTAAGGTTGAGAGTTACGCTTTGGGCGGCGGCCTGGAACTGGCTATGGCCTGTGATTTTATCGTCGCAACTGAGAATGCCGTATTTGCCCAACCGGAAGCCAGCTTGGGAGTAATGCCGGGCTGGGGCGGCTCCTTTAGACTGATAAATCTAGTTGGTCCCAATAGGGCAAAGCAGCTTTTCATGACCGGCGAACATATCAGCGCCAAGCAGGCCTATGAATGGGGCCTAGTCAATCTCGTATGTTCTGCTGAAGAGATCGATGAAAAGCTAAATGAAATAGCTGAAAAAATAGTACAAAATGATTATCAGGTCCTGGCTTTTGTCAAGCGGATGATAAACAATATATCGGATGTCAGGGATGAAAACGGCATCCTCCTTGAAGAAATATCCTCCAGCGTCTGCCTAAACTCAGAGTCGACAAAGGCACGCCTGAACGCCTTTTTTGAAAAGCGGCGGAAAAAATAAGACAGGATGATAAGTATTTCAGCTTTGCTTTGAAAACAAAAGCTGGTTTTCACCGGTGTTAACAATAATCGGCTTAGGGATAAATGTCCTAAGCCGATTTTCTTTCTGTTTGGTATCCTAATCTACAGCCTTATAAGCGCGAAGTCCCTATTTTGTTCGAGCCTGCTAGTATGATAGGGCGCGGCAGTATTCTTATGCCCTGATTTCCTGGCGCAAAAATATGGTATAAGCTATTCCAAAGATAAAAAGTGTTCCCGCCACAAGGCCAGTAATGTGAGGCCATATCAAAAGTAGGCTTTGGCCCAAGGGCAGAAAACCGGCAATTGCGCCAAAGGTTTGTTCCAACAGCACCGGGCCTAAAGTTCTAACGGTAGGTGAAAGCAGGGTTACCGAAGCCTCGCTGTAAAGTGTTGAAGGAGACAGCCTGCTTAAAGCCTGTGAGACCCTGACATTGTATAGCTGGGTCATAGTATCGGAACTTTGGGTTATAGGGAAAATGGCATCTGCTACCATACCTGCCAGTATGGGGACAAAGATTGAGAAAAACAGCCATAACGAGATACAGCAGAGTGCAGATGTGGCTGTGTGGCGAAAGACAAGGGAAAAGAGCATGGCCAAGGCCAGCCAAAATCCCATGTACACTATGCTAAGTCCGAGATACAAGAGCAGTCTTAGCACTTCTTCACCGCTAGGGGGGACTCCTGTGATTATAATGCCCATGCCGGCTACAAAAAAGCCTAAACCCAAAGTTATCAATACAAGCACGAAAAGCCTCGCAAGAAACTTACCGTTAATTACATCGTCCCTATATATAGGCTGGGCCAGGAGCCTTGTCATCGTTCCGCTGTTTTGCTCGGCGTTTATGGCATCGAAGCCCATGGAAAGCCCCACTAATGGCCCCAGTATGGAAAGAAACCAGGTAAAGGACGGGAGGGAAGAGCCGGATGTTGTAAAGAGCCTGATTAAAACAAAACTTGCCACGGCATCATCGGTTGTACCTCTTATGTTGGAGGCAGCAGAGTAAAATGAAACGATACCTGTAAGAGTGATTAAGGAAAAAAGGATAAAAAACCTGGTGCTGGAAAGCTGGTCGGACAGCTCTTTGAAGAACACCGTTGCCAAATTGTTACTGCTGCCCTGGCTGTTTGAGTCTGCCTTAAAAGCTGCTAGTTGTTTTTGAAACTTTTCTTTAAGCTTATTTAGTTTAGACATTCAGCTTCGCCTCCCCTTCGTGGAAATAGCGGCTGTAAATGTCGTCCAAGTCCGAGCTGCGACTTCTTACGTGGTAAATATCGATGTTCATTCTATTAAGCTCTCTTACGAGTTTTGGGGCAATTTCCGGATCATCACTTTTAATGACTATCATATCTTTTTCCATTTGCACAGAACTTATGCCGGGCATGGCATTTACTTCGTGAGTTGGGAAATCTTCCATATTGCTTGTTTTCAGCTCTACTATTACTTCGCTCCCTATTTCTTTGGCCAAATCGGAGACACTGCCGATGGCGACCAACTTGCCCTTTACGAAAATTCCAACCCTATCACAAATAGCCTGGACTTGATGAAGAAGATGGGATGAGATGAGAACGGTCTTGCCCTCTCTTTTGCCAAGTTCTAGAATTAAATTCAGCAATTCTTTAGTTCCCTCCGGGTCAAGGCCCAGGGTGGGTTCGTCTAAAAAAATGATCTCCGGATCTTTTATAAGAACATCGGCAATGCCAAGTCGCTGACGCATTCCCTTGGAGTACTCACGAACCCTCCTGTCGGCAGCCTCCTGAAGACCAACTTTAGTCAGAAGCTCGTCTATTTTACTCTTGGCAACATCAGGAGCTATACCGTTTAATTGGGCAGTATAAATGAGATTTTCCCTGCCTGTCAAATCGCCGTAGAAGCCTATGTTGTCGGGCATGTATCCCACTATGTGTTTAACTCCAAGAGCTTGGCGCACAGGGTCGAGTCCCGCTACCCGAATGCTGCCTGAAGTAGGCTCGGAAAGGCCCATCAGCATCAAAATGGTAGTGGTTTTACCCGCACCGTTTGGACCTAAAAGGCCGAATATCTCGCCTTTTCTCACTGTAAGATTTAAGTTGTCTACGGCGGTTATCGACCCGTAAACCTTTGTCAACCCTTGAGTTTCGATAATTATTCCATCATTCATGGTTATCGCCGCCCATACTTTTGAAAGGTTGTTACTACCCAATATATAACACCTGCTATAATGGCTACTCCTACTATGCCCCATAGTGTGGAGGTTTGGACGGTTACACGGATATCGGCGCTATCCGAGGTCTCAGGGGCTGAAGCCCTGATGTTCACTATGTAGTCGCCGGCAATTGCCTTGCTGTCGGGGGTAATAAAAGCCGTAATCTGCTGCTTTTCACCGGCCTTTATGCGCTCAACCTTTTCGGGCTCAAAAGTCACAGCCCATCCGGGTGGAGTTGAAGCGGAAAGATTTATGCCTAACAAATCTGCACTACCCGTGTTTTCCAGTTCAAGGGTTAGGGCTCCCTGTTTCCCTGCAGTGGTGTTCAGGTTTAAGCGCCCCGAGGGGGTTGAAAGTTCCATGCGATAGGTGCCAGCAATTTCAACCGTCAGGTCAACTTTAGTTATTTCACTACCGGAGGCAGCTGCCGCCGTGATCGTGTATGTTCCAGCTTTGACACCGCTAGGTGGTTTAACCGATATATCTAAATCCTGGGACTTGCCGGCTTCCAAGCTGAGGCTCGTTATCTGGTTACTCTGATAAGCCGGTTTAAAGGCAACCTGCCAACCATCGGGTGCAGCAGCACCGAGGCTGTAAAAGCGCTCACGACCACTGTTGTTGTATAGGGTTCCCCTAAAACTGAAGGTTGCCGTATCAGGGCCGGAAAGGGCAGGATACTGGACCTCAATTTTGTCTGCACCGCTGGCATCGGTGTCAATTTTAATATTTAAGGGCAATCTTGCGCGGCCACCGCTGCCAGATGCTTCAATCACTATATCATAACTGCCGTTTTTTGCATCTGAGGGGATCTGCACCCGTAGTTCAGCAGCTGCCACATCATCTGAGGGGACGTAAACCTGATGAATCTTTTTGCCGGCGCCAAAAATGATTGCAGTCCATCCAGAAGGAATTGAAACAACCTCAAGGTCTACAAATCCGGTTCCACTAATAGTGAGAGGAAAGCTAACACTGCTTCCCGGTTGGGCCGAAATGCCCGGATATTGAGTTGAAACACCCAGGGGACCGGCAGCAACAGCGATACTGGATGAGAGGGTCATAATAAGCAATAATAGCACTAGCAACATTCCGGTCTTTTTTAAGCTGGGCTTGCTCAATTTTAATAATTTCGACAAAACTTCATCACCTTCCCTCAAAGTGTTATGATTAGCCTACTAAGACATTTTAAAATATAATTTTGAAAAAAATGTGAGGAAATTGTTATAGTTTTTTGGTAGCGATTGAAGCTTTAAAAATCAGAGCAAGCATATGTATTTTTGATAAATTATAACAATAGAGAGGATGAATTAGGCATAGAGAATAGGCCGCTTTTCTACAATTACCTTTTTCCTCCCCAATTTTTCTAGCTCAGCGGCTACTTCGTCAGTGAAGGCTGTAAAGCTTATTTTTTCGTAAGTCACACTTCTTTCAAGATTGCTCCTCAATTCCGGGACCGTTGGCCCCAAGCCCTTAGGATACTGTTCCGTAACTATTATAGGAATTCCAAAGTCTTTGGCTATAGTGATTATAATATTGCTGTTTTCGATAACCTGCTTGCCGTATTTCATTACAGGCACCAAACGTTCCTGAATATCGACAACCATCAAGACGGCATCTTCAGAGTTTAAAGTAAACCTGTCCAAGTATAGACCTCCTCAATTATGATATTTCCCTAACAATTATTTTTGCGAATTCTTCAAAGTCGGTTAATTGATGTTGAAGGATTTTTCGTTATCCATTGAGCATCCTTCCTTCTAAGATTCGTTTCTTAAGATAAAAGTTGTATTCATCATACAGTGGCTTAATATCAAAGTACCTCTGTAAAGCGAGAGCTTGAAATTCACATCGAAACTTTTTATCTGATTCATAAAACAATTTGCCCTTTGAAATGACCTCATATTGAATATAGGGGGGCGAATTGTTGGGTATAACCAGGTCAAACTGCAATCAGTATTTAAATATTATACCTATTGCGGCAGCTGCTAAAAGAAAAAGTACGGGATGCTTTTTATACTTATTTGATGAGATGAGGATGAAGGCGAAGAGCAACAGTGATTTTACATCGAAAATATCTAATACATTTTTAGTAGATAAGTATTTATTAATATTAAACAGAGCAACTTTTGCAACCTCAAAACCGGCAGCGCCGATAAGACCTGCCACGGCAGGTCTAACCCCGTAGAATGCGGCCGCAACTTTCGGGTGTTCGTTGAATTTCATGTAGTAGTGGGCGATTAATACAATAATAATTATAGAAGGGGCAACTTCCCCAATCACCGCAATTATGGCCCCAGGCAAATTGGCAGTCTTGTATCCTGCATAAGTTGCCATATTGATTCCTATAGGGCCTGGAGTGGATTCGGATACGGCAATCATATCGACTAACTCCCGGGATGAAAACCAGCCGTATTTTTCTGATATATTTTGGAGAAATGGAAGTGTGGCAAGACCTCCACCAATGGCAAATAGGCCCGTCTTAAAGAATTCAAAAAATAACTGTAGATAAATCAATTTTCACTCTTCCTTACTGTTTTAGAAATTATTCCTAAAGCAGCCGATGCTACAACTGCAAAAATCGGGGAAAGCTTAAAGAGGGCAACGGAGATGAATGACAGACTAGCTATAAAGATTCCTAGCCGATCCTTGACGGAGCCCCTCAAAAGCTTTAATACTGTATTTGCAATAAGTGCGGCCACCGCAACCCTGATACCTCCAAAGGCGTGTCTGACGATGGCGATATCCTGGAATTCCTTAAAAGACATTGCTATGATACTGATTATTATCAGGGAAGGAAACACCATGCCCATGGTGGCAGCTATGGCACCGGGGATGCCCCTTTGCCTAAAACCTATAAAGGTTGCAGTATTTACGGCTATTATTCCCGGTGTGCACTGGCCGATGGCATAATAATCCATGACCTCTTCTTCAGTTGCCCACCGGTTTTTCTCTACAATTTCCCTTTGAATCATGGGCAGCATGGCATAACCCCCGCCGAAGGTCAAGGCTCCTATGCGGCTAAAAGTAACAAAAAGCTTCCATAGTTCTTTCATAAAATCCACCTTAATGTTTATAAATTATCTGTACATCAATGAGTTTAACACTTTGCAGCAAAAAAATAAAGCGTACCAGAGCATTGGAAGTTTATGAAAGATATAACAGCATTTAGGAAAATGGCTTGCCTTGTAATCAGAAAAGTGGTATTATATAAATGCAAAGACACTATTCAAAAGATTACAAAAAAACAAGTGAAACGATGCTTTAAAATGGAAGGTGGGTTCTATGCAAAAGATTTTAGGGGAAGTCCTTGAAGAAAACCGGGAGCTTGCTAAAAAGGGTCGTGTTGCCAGTTACATACCTGCCCTGGCGAAAGCAAATCCCGACCACCTAGGTATATGCATTGCAGAAATAGATGGGAATACCTATAAAGCAGGAGATTGTGATGTTAAATTTACGATCCAGAGCATATCAAAAGTAATCGCTCTAATGCTAGCCCTCATGGACAACGGGGAAAAGGTCTTTGAAAAGGTGGGCAGGGAAGGCACGGAAGATCCATTTAACACTTTATACAAATTGGATTTACCTTATATTGATAAGCCTGCAAATCCAATGATAAATGCTGGGGCGATAGCTACGACCGCCCAAATTAAAGGTGATAAAGCCGGCCGAATCCTGGAGTTAATAAGGAACATAACCGGCAATTCAAGCATAGACTATAGTAGGGAAGTATACCTTTCCGAAAAGGAAACGGGTGAAAAGAACAAGGCCATTGCCCATTTAATGAAGGCCAGGGGAATTTTAGAAGGTGATCCGGAAGAAGCCCTTGACCACTATTTTAAACAATGCTCAATTGAAGTTACGGCCTGTGATTTGGCAAAGCTAGGCGCATTTTTAGCAAATGGCTGCAAGGGACTTCCATCATACGGCAAAATCGACAGGAAGACATTGTCCAGAAACCTGCTTGCAATAATGACAATCGGCGGCATGTACAATGTCAGCGGTGCATATGCGGCAGAGGTAGGAGTCCCTTCAAAATCCGGAGTAGGCGGAGGCATTATGGCAGCTGTGTCGGGCAGAATGGGCATAGGAATATTTAGTCCACCTCTTGATGAAAACGGCCACTCTGTAGCGGGATACGGCATTATGAAGTCCTTATCTTATAGACTGGACTTGAGCATATTTTAATTAATATATCTTTGAGAATAATTATAAGGCAAAGGAGGGATGGAATTAAATTATACATGAAAGGGGGAATGCGGCTGCTTTGCGAACCTACACGCATTGAGTCATGGTTTCTAGTAATGTAAA
>LFSJ01000152.1:8080-8487 GCA_001512695.1 Tepidanaerobacter sp. DTU063
TATATTTTGATAGCAATGCTGGTAGGATTAGGTCTGTATTTCACTGTTAAGCTCAGGTTTGGACAATTTAGATTGATCGGCAACATGATTCAACTGACTACGGAAGCTGTTGAAGCTGAAGAAGGCAGAAAGGGAATTACCCCATTCCAGGCTTTTTGTATTTCAGCTGCTTCACGTATTGGAACGGGCAATATCGCAGGTGTTGCTATTGCAATTGCAGCAGGAGGGCCCGGTGCGGTATTTTGGATGTGGGTTATCGCCTTGATAGGCGGTGCTACCAGTTTTGTGGAAAGCTCCCTTGCTCAAATTTATAAAATAAGGGACGGAGACACCTTCAGAGGCGGTCCCGCTTACTATATTGAACAGGCTATCGGAAGCAGGGGCCTGGGAATATTCTTCTCTATACT
>LFSJ01000152.1:8609-9007 GCA_001512695.1 Tepidanaerobacter sp. DTU063
AATGGTGTAAGGCGAGGCCTGTTTTCCAATGAAGCCGGTATGGGCAGCGTGCCGAATGCTGCAGCAACTGCCGATACTTCCCACCCAGCAAAGCAAGGCTTAATTCAGACCCTTGGCGTATATGTGGATACACTTTTGGTGTGCAGCGCTACCGCATTTATGATATTACTATCCGGCGTATTAGAAACCAGCTCAGGTTTAGAAGGCATACAGATCACCCAAGCTGCCGTTACATCCCAAGTAGGAGCATGGGGCAGCACTTTTGTGGCAATAAGCGTTTTCCTGTTTGCCTTTAGTTCAATCATTGGCAATTATTACTACGGTGAGACAAATATTGAATTCATAAAAGAAGATCCTACGTTTCTAACCATATACAGACTCATGGTACTGGCCATGGT
>LFSJ01000187.1 GCA_001512695.1 Tepidanaerobacter sp. DTU063
GGTTAAGACACCGGCCTTTCACGCCGGTAACAGGGGTTCGATTCCCCTCAGGGTCACCATAAATGTGAACAAGTCGCTATTATAGCGGCTTATTTTTTTATCTTCTAGTATTGTTTATCTTCTAATATTGTCGCCAATGGTTTTTTCCGGTTCATTTTTGTCGCACAATTTTTTGTGTGCCTCAAGCTATATTGACAATCTTTACAGGCCACCTTCAGTATAATGGTATCTGCCAATAATCTTCAGGAAGGTGGACAATCTTGCTTGACCGAGCTCATCTTAATTTGCCGGACATTTTTGCAGGGAAATCAAGTGAAGTTAAAAGTATTTCTACGTTATCCCTACCCTTGGGAAGTGCAAGCAGGGAATTTATTCAGTTGAGCATTTTTGCAGTGCTTTTCGGGATGGCTTCAATAAATGGCCTACATCCTTTTGCCCTCTCTTTTGCTGCAGCTAATCTCATTTATAGGGAAAGCTTTATTGTCCCGGCGCTTTTTTCTTTTTTAGGAAGCTTAATAGATATGAAAAGCGCAGCATCTATTAGATATTTAGCTGCCATGGCTATATTCTTTTTTACTTACTCCCTGCTTAGGAAAGCGAATCGTCAAAATCGGCTTTTGCTGCTGGGTCTCGGAGTGTTTTTTTCAAATATGATTCCGGGCCTTATCTATCTGAAAGCTCACGGCATTTCTCCCTATGATCTATTCCTGCTTTTGGCCGAATCCGGCTTGGCTTATATCATGACATTCATTATTCCGGGAGGTATGCCCTGGCTTTTTAAAGAGCCCATACAGCCTACAGAAAGAAATATTTGCATGGCAGTTATTGCAGGGGTCATCCTGTCAATTGCACGAAAGATTGTGTGGCTTGGAGTAAACCTCAGGGATGTGCTTGGGGTCTTTGCCGTTTTACTTATGGCGTTAGTAGATGGTCCCGGTGCAGGGGCTGCAACCGGGATTATTATAGGGGTAACGGGCTTTTCTTTCAGCCTTTCACCCTGGTCAACAGCAGTAATGGCTTTTTCCGGCCTGGTATCGGGCTCCTTTAACAAGCTAGGGAAAATGGGTGTAATAGCCGGATTTTCCCTTGGCTATCTGCTGTACAATTTTTACGTAAATTCCATGGGCGAGGCAATAATTTCACTGCCGGTTTTAGCTGCAGCTTTTATCTTGGTCTTGTTACTGCCGCAGAAGCTTATAAGCAGGATGCGCCTGTACTTTAGCAGTTCGCATAATATCACGAATCTCAACAGCCTTAAGCTGGAAGAACGGGCAAGGGACAGGCTCTATGAATTAGCCTCGGTTCTCAATGACCTGGGACGGGCATTTAAAGATGCGTTGATAAAAAAGGAGGAGCGGATACTTTCTGCAGAATACTTCGATTTGGTCTGCCGAAGGGTGCAGCTTGAGGTCTGCTCTGATTGCGGGATGCGAAGAATTTGCTGGGAAAAAGAACTAAAGAGAACAATGGCATCTTTTTATACCCTGATAAAACAGCAGGAGGGACTTGTTGATAGAAAGGCGATTCCCTTTTTGTTTAAATCGCGATGCGGTAGGGCGGAAAACATAAAAAGAATCGTGAAGGACCAAAGTGACCTATTTAAAGTAAAGCACCAGATGGATAGAATAATGAAAGCAAACCAGGAACTTGCCCAATTGCATTTTGCAAAAGCAGCCGAAATGATTAAAGCACTGGCTGAAGATACCTGTGACGAAGAATACGAGCGAAATATGGGCACAGAGCTGGCTGAAAAGCTTTCACAGCTGGGAGTGAGTGTTGAAAGGATATATACCGATTACAGCGACGGCAGAATTGTTGCGAATATAGTAAAATCACCCTGCACAAATAATAAGCACTGTGACCTATTGATTCCCCTAGCAGCATCGGATGTACTGGGTAGGAAGATTAGCACCAAAATAATTGATTGTCCGCTAAAGAGCGGAAGTTCCAATTGTCGATTAAAAGTCGTGACAAAGGGCCCCCTTCAGGTGTCAGTAGGGGTAGCGGGAGTGGCCAAAGAAGGGCAGACTGTCTCCGGAGACGGCTTTACATTTATGGAATTGGAAAACGGGAGGTTCTTGCTGGCCCTATGTGACGGCATGGGAGTTGGGAAGGCTGCTGCCAAACACAGCGAAAAGACACTGGCCATACTTGAAAGGCTGCTAGAAGCGGGCTTCAGTCAGGAAACGGCCGTAAAGGTGACTAATGCAGCTATGATTGCCACAAACCCAGATGAGAGCTTCTCTACAATAGATGCTGCCCTCATAGATACCGCAGCCGGGAAAATAAGATTTATCAAGGCCGGTGCACCGACTAGCTTCATAAAGCACCGCAGCAAAATAGAAATCATTCGTGGTGGAAGTCTGCCGGTAGGTATCATGGATGAAGTTGTGCCCAAGGTAACCGAGAAAACCATTGGCCCAGGTGACATGGTCATAATGGTAACCGACGGAGTTATAGATGCCCTTTCAGATAAGCAAAACGGCGAGGAAGTGATCAGGAAAATATTATCTGAAATGAAAACTACTAATCCCCAGGACATCGCCGAAGGGCTCCTAAAAAAGGCAAAGGGGCAAAAAAGCATAAGAGATGACATGACCGTCCTCGTGGGCAGCATATGGGAGAAAAGGTAGGGGCGTGGGGATCACCGGACTTCCGGGGTGGCTAAAGTGTTCACAGCCTGTATGAGATGATACAATTGATGTTTTCCCATATAAAGGATATAATGTAAGCGAGAAATATGAGAACAAATGTGGGCAGATAGGAAGAAACGATAACAATGAATGTGGAGAAACAATTTTTAGAGACCATAGAAAAATACAACATGATTAAAAAGGGCGATAAGATCGTCCTTGGAGTTTCTGGTGGACCTGACTCCGTTTGTCTGCTCCACCTTTTTGATAAATATAGACATCAACTGGGAGTTTCCCTATACGCGGCACACCTTGACCACAGTTTTAGGGGAAAAGAATCAGAGGAAGATGCCCATTTTGTCAAGGCTTTGTGTGAAAAACGGGATATTCCTTTTTTCGGTGAACAATTTGATGTACCTTCTTTTGCTAAAAGATACAGTCTTTCTCCTGAAGATGCGGCCCGGCGAGTGAGGCACGATTTGTTCCGTCGCGTTAAAGAACAGGTCAAGGCTCACAAGATAGCGACCGGCCACAACCAAAACGACCAGGAAGAGACCATACTCATGAATATATTAAGAGGTGCGGGCCTAGATGGCCTTGTGGGAATCGATGCAGTTTCCGGCTGCTACATCAGGCCCCTGATTGAGATACCGAGAAATGAGATTGAAGGGTACCTAAAGCAGAAGGGCATCCCTTCCAGGATAGATTCTACAAACCTCAGCAGCGAATACTTTAGAAACAGTATTCGATTAGAACTCATTCCCCTTATTCAAGAAAAATACTGCCCGCACCTGGGACAATCCCTCAGACGGTTATCCGAGATCGCAAAGCGGGACCTGTCATTTTTAAATCAAGCGACTGACAAAGCTGAAAGAGATTCGGTAAAGTATGAGTCAGACAAAGTCTCTATTAATGTAGAAAGTTTTTCAAAGCAGCATGCGGCAATAAAATACCGGCTGGCAAGAAAGGCAATTGAAAGACTTGCCGGGAATCTAAAGGATTTTGAAATAAGACATACAGGGCTGCTGGTAGATTTTATTGAAAAAGCCCAGCCGGGCAGTATGCTCGACCTGCCCAAAAACCTTAAAGGCATAAAAGAATATGATGAGCTTGTCATCTCAAAAGCAGGTTTTGATGAGGTTCCTGACTACTACTATACTTTACCGGTTCCCGGGGAGCTAACAGTAAAAGAGGCGGGCATAATTATCAAAGCATACATTAAACCGAAGGTTGAAGTTGCAATAACTCCGGATGCCAATACTGCCTACTTAGATTACGATAAGACCGGCGGCAACCTGACTATAAGAAACCGCCGGCCTGGAGATAGATTCAAACCCTTAGGAGGAACAGGATTAAAAAAGCTCAAGGACTTTTTTATCGACGAAAAGCTTCCCAGGCTAAAGAGAAATCGGATACCCATTGTGGAAGCAGATGGCAGGATAGTATGGGTCGGAGGCATGAGGATTGACGATAGATTCAAGGTAACCGATGAAACGAAGACAGTGTTGGTCTTGACTGTAGGAGCATTACGAGAATAACATGAGAATTTTATATACTCGTTTTTATTATCATGGGACAAGTACAGGAATGCAGCATTCCTGTATTTTTTTATTACCGGACTAGATGGAAATCGTTGATTGCGTTGACGAATGGATGTTTATATTTAAAACAAAATATCGATCAACATGAGATTGAGCAATATGCTAAAAAAATCATTTTAAAACACGTGATTATTGACTAGTTTGACTATAACAAGTCCTTGACCGCTTTGGTATCATACAACTAGAGCAGCAATTAATATAATTAGCAAGACTATTTAGAAAAAAAGAAGGGAGATTGATTATGAAGGAGAATAAATTACGACAGCTTCTGAAAAGCAATAAACCAACTATCGGGACCCGCATTTGGAGCACGTGGCCTACCATTACGGAAGCCGTCGGTGCATCCGGTAACTTTGATTATATTGAATTTGTCGCCGAGTATAGCCCCTTTTCACAGTATGATTTAGAAAACATCGCGAGGGCAGCCGAATTGTCTGGTATGGCATCGATGATTAAGATTGATTTTCAGAACAATGGTTATATTGCTCAAAAGGCAATCGCTTCAGGATTTCAAGCAATTAATTTTGCGGATATAAAAACACCTGACGAGGTCCGGGAAGCAATCAACTTGGTGAAGGCAGATTCACCACAATGGAATGGCAGATTTGGCTTCCCAAACCGTCGATATATAGGATTCCAACCTTACATATCTCAGCAGGAACATGCAAAACGAGTCAACGATATCGTCCTATGTTTCATGATTGAAAAAGCGGAGGCAATGGAAAAAATTGAAGAAATTTGTTCAATACCGGGTGTTGATATGGTTCAGTTCGGGCCATCTGATTATTCAATGAGTTTGGGGTGGAATAAAGCTGAGCACGAAGAAGAGTGCCTAGCGGCTGAACGCAGGATGATAGAAGTTGCCCAAAAATACGGAGTTGAACCCAGGTGCGAAATATTTGGTGACCCAAACAGGGTAAAATATTATTTGGATCTAGGAGTAAAACATATATGTTTCGGTGACGAAATGAGAGTTTATACAAACTTTTTAAAGAATAATGGCAGGTTTATGAGGGAAATTATCGAAGGGATTAAATAGTAAAATATATATCATTACGAGAAGTAGGTGCTTCTATGAGGATTGTTGTTGCTCCAGATTCGTTTAAAGGCAGTTTAAGTTCAATACAAGCAGCAAATGCAATAGAAAAGGGAATAATAGGAGCTGCGCAAACTTGCCGAGAACCCGTGGAAGTTATAAAGGTACCAATAGCCGATGGCGGCGAGGGTACTGTTGAAGCTATTATAACCGCAAATAAAGGGGAAATAGTAAAAACTCGGGTGCTAGACCCTTTGGGCAGGGAGATAGATTCTTTTTTTGGAATTCTTCCTGATAATTCGGCAGTAATAGAAATGGCAGCAGCTTCAGGATTAAATCTTTTAGGAGATGACGAGCGAAACCCGATGAAGACAACAACTTACGGCACAGGGCAGTTAATAAAAGAGGCGCTTGACTATGGATGTAAGCGGATAATTATCGGGATAGGCGGCAGTGCAACTAACGATGGCGGAGTCGGTATGGCCCAGGCATTGGGTGTAAGTTTTCTGGATGAGGAAGGAAATCAAATTGCTTTCGGAGGTGGTGAACTTAGTAAGATTAGCAAAATTGATGTATCTTTGCTTGATCCAAGGATAAAAGACACCGTGATAACAATAGCATCTGATGTAAAAAACCCTCTGTGCGGACCTAACGGAGCCTCGGCAGTTTATGGCCCGCAGAAGGGTGCAACGCCGGAAATGGTAGAAACATTAGATAGGAACCTCAAACACCTAGCGAAAACTATACACGAGCAACTTAACATAGACATACTAAATGTTCCTGGTTCAGGTGCAGCCGGAGGATTAGGTGCTGGATTAATGGCATTTTTGGGAGCCAAGTTTTGTTTGGGGATTAAGCTAGTTACGGAACTTGCCCGGTTAGAAGAGAAAATACAAAGAGCCGATTTGGTCGTAACCGGTGAAGGTTCCACCGATTATCAAACCCTGTTTGGCAAGGTTCCCCATGGTATTGCAGACATAGCAAAAAAGTATAGTAAACCTGTAATATGTATATCAGGTTCCTTGGGAAAAGGTTATGAACAACTGTATAACGAAGGTATTGATGCATTTTTTAGCATAGTAAATAGACCTATGAGCCTGGAAGAAGCAATGAATAACGCTGAAGTGCTGCTAGAGCAGACTGCGAAAAACGTAATTAAAGTTTACCTAAGAAGTTTAAATAAGCAAAAATGTTAGAGGGGTGAAAACATGAAAATAGTAGTCTTAGACGGTTATACGTTGAATCCAGGAGATTTAAGCTGGGCCGGATTGGAAGAGTTGGGGGATTTAACAGTCTATGATCGCACGGTTTTTGATCGGAGCAATGATAATTTGATAATTGAAAGAATTGGAGATGCTCAAATCGTCTTCACAAACAAGACTCCTTTACCAAGGGAAGTATTAAGCAAGGTGCCAAATGTAAAATACATNNGGAGTTCTGGCCACCGGCTATAATATAGTAGACATCGAAGCAGCTAAAGAATTAGGGATTACGGTAACTAACATACCTACATATGGCACCGATTCAGTTGCACAAATGGTATTTGCACATCTCTTGGAGATATGCCATCATGTAGCTGCACATAGCGATGCTGTCAAAAATGGTGAATGGACAAATAATGTTGACTGGTGTTTCTGGAAATATCCTTTGATTGAACTTGCCGGCAAAACAATGGGGATAATCGGATATGGCAGAATTGGCCAAGCTGTGGGTAGAGTTGCTCAAGCATTTGGTATGAAAGTGCTCGCTAATGATAAATATCCCAACAAAGATTTAGAAAGTGACACATTGAAATATGTTGAATTAGATGAGCTTCTTGCCAATTCCGATGTAATTAGCCTACATTGCCCATTGTTTGAGGAAAACAAGGGAATGATCAACAAAGATTCTATAGCCAAGATGAAAGATGGAGTAATAATAATAAACACCTCAAGGGGACCGTTGATTGTAGAAGACGATTTGGCAGAAGCTTTAAATAGCGGAAAAGTCTATGCTGCAGGTTTGGATGTTGTATCGACAGAACCGATAAAGGCTGATAATCCACTGCTCAAAGCAAAAAATATTTTCCTAACACCCCACATAGCCTGGGCGCCGAAAGAATCCAGACAACGTCTAATGGACATAGCTGTAAACAACTTGAAGCAGTTCCTGGAGGGTTCTCCCGTTAATGTAGTGAACCAATAGAGTAAATGAGGCCATCAGCTGCTAACATGCTGGTGGCTTTTAATATCATTCATGAGGAGGATAAAGAAATCTTTGATTTAATGAAGGATTTGGCTCAAGCACATAGAATAATTAATGTAAATGCTTTTAAGGAGAGTCCTAGCATGGAAATAACCCATGAGTATGCTCAAAGCATAGTAGAAAAAACAAAAAATTTGCTAGGTAAGAACATCAACATTATGAACAGTTTGGGTATAATCGTGGGTAGTAAAGACAAGTCGCGCATAAACACATTCCATGAAGGGGCGGCTGAAGTAATAAAAACCGGAAAAGAAATGGAAATAACTTCTGAACAAGCAGGCAAACTAGAAGGTGTAAAACCCGGGGTAAACCTCCCCATATATCTAAACGACAGGATAGTGGGCGTTGTTGGCATTACCGGTGAACCCGATGAAGTAAGGCCTTTTGGGCAGTTGCTCAAAATATCCGTTGAAACCATGTTAAAACAGTTTTTCCTGTCAGAGCAGCTTCGGATGGAGCAGAATTCTAAAGAGCTATATATACACGATATCATTAACGGCAATTTTCAGGATAAAAATATGTTTTTGGCAAAAGGCGAAGTATTGGGATATGACATGTCTTTGCCGAGGATAGCCCTAACCATAAAGATTAATGATTTAACTGATGATAGAAACCCGAAAAATTTTCACAGCTATCAGGCATTAAGCGCGCAAGAAAAGCGAGAAAAAATTCTTGAATTTATTAAAAGTATGTTTAACAATCCCCAGCATATGGTCAGTCATAACGGCAGCAATCATTACATCGTGCTTTTTGCTCTTATGGATCTAGATTTTGAAACGGTAAAGGAGCAAATTAACGATGCGGTTAAAATGCTAGCCAAAGAAATGGAAAAGCACTCTATTAGATTTTGCGTAGGTGTTGGCTCTTACTATCCGGACCTTGTCGGACTTCGCAAGTCATACAAAGAAGCAGTAAAAGTTCTGCAGATTTTGGACAAAAAATCACCGGGCAAAGTGCCTCGGATAGTATTTGCACAAGATTTAAGCCTTGAAATGATGCTGGCAGTCACACCGGACCATATTATCAATATATATAAAAGCCAGGTGCTTACTAAAAAGGGGGCAGAAGTTTTTTTAAAGGATGACAAATTGATTAATACCCTGAAGATGTATTTTTCATCCAATTTAAACATTTCAAAGACTGCAGATAAACTTAAAGTGACTAGAAATACAGTAAGTGCAAGACTTGATAAAATAAAGAAACTTACGGGTCTCATGCCAACTGATTTTAATGATGCGGTAAAACTCAAGGTACTTTTGACCGCATTGGATGTAAAAAGCTATACACCGGGACAAAAATAGCTATTTGTTAATATTGTAGAAAATACAGATATATCACTTTGTAGATATATCTGCTTTTTTGTTCCAGTTTTAGGTTAGACCTTTCATTAACTTGTAATTAAACTATAAAAATTAAAAAGGGGCAATAGTGATGCACAAAGTTATAATTACCATTATTATAGCAGTAATAGGTGGTGTTGTTGGACATTATCTAAAACTTCCTGCAGGGGCGATGGTCGGTGCAATGATTTCTGTGGGAGCAGCCAATATTTTAGATGTACAACCTCAACTGCCTGAAACATTGAATATCCTAGGTCAAATAATTATCGGAGCTGCCTTGGGGCTTAGCGTAACAAAAGAAGTATTGGTAGGTCTAAAAGATTACTTAGTTCCGTCTTTGCTTGTTGTTATTTTATTAGCAGTGTTCGGAGTAGTTACAGGCTTTATAGTCACCAAACTTACCGGTGTTGATCTTTATACCTCCTTATTTGGCAGCGTTCCAGGCGGGATGCATGAAATGGTAATCCTATCACAATCCTATGATGTCAATCATCCTGCCGTAATGACGATACAAACTGTTAGGCGGGTGTTAATCGTAGTAATATATCCCTTATTGGTACTATTAGTATCTAAACTTACCGGAAGTTACATGCATTTGCTGGATAAGTAAATCTTTTCTTCTCCGCGAATGCCCTTGATAGACTATCACCATTGTGATAAAATTGTTGTAATTAATTTTAAAAATAATGTCGTTTTTAAATAGATAAGGATGGGAGGAAGTGTGTTGAGAGACCATATTGAACAAGTGCTGATAACGAAGGAACAAATCGAGGAAAAAATTAAGGAGCTGGGGGAAAAGATCAGTAACGATTACAGGAATTGTGACAATTTGTTGCTTGTGGGCGTGTTAAAAGGTGCTGTGGTCTTTATGGCCGATTTAATTCGGAATATCGATATACCTTTAGACATAGATTTTATGGCGGTGTCAAGTTACGGTTCTTCTACCGAATCATCCGGGGTTGTCAGGATTTTAAAGGACTTGGATGATCCAATTGAAGGGAAAGACCTGCTGGTGGTAGAAGACATAATTGACTCAGGCCTTACTCTCAGCTATATGTGTGATATATTAAAATCGCGAAAACCCAAAAGCCTTAAAATATGTGCCCTTCTTGACAAACCCAGCCGTCGCAAAATTGATTTAAAGGTGGATTATCTTGGCTTCGAGATCCCCGACTATTTTGTTGTAGGGTACGGATTAGACTATGCTGAAAAATACAGAAATTTGCCGGATATATGTGTCTTAAAGCCTGAAATCTATCAAGATCCGCAGTAAATCCCATTTGAGGATGACTAAATCAATATGATTTAGGTATAATTGTAAAAAGGCATTCGTTGTGGTAAAATATCGTGGGAGCAAATAATCCTGGAAGGAGGGGAATTGTTGAACAACTTTTTTCGAAGCATTAGTTTTTATCTATTGATAATCATTCTGGTCCTATCATTAGTCCAATGGTATTCCAGCCAGGAAGCAGCCCAACTTAGGATAGGATATTCGGAATTGATTCAACTCATAGATAATGGTCAGGTTTCAAAAATTAAAATTGTGGAAAACAACATAAGCGGTACTTTAAAGGACGGACGGAATTTTGTAAGCTACGTGCCGGATATAACATCATTTATGGAAAAGATCGATCAACCTGCCAGCAGAGGTGAACTGGTGGTTGACTCGGAGCCAAGGCCTACAACTCCATGGTGGACGCAGATTCTCTCACCGTTATTGCTGATGGTTTTCATCATAGGTGCCTGGTATTTTTTTATGCAGCAAGGCCAGGGCGGCGGCCGCGTCATGTCTTTTGGCAAAAGTAGGGCCAAACTCCATACCGATGATAAGCGGCGGGTGACTTTTGAGGACGTAGCAGGCGTCGATGAAGCTAAAGAGGAACTTGAAGAGATTGTGGAGTTTTTGAAATATCCCAAGAAATTCATTGAAATCGGAGCACGAATTCCAAAAGGCGTGCTGCTCGTAGGGCCTCCGGGTACCGGCAAGACACTCTTGGCGAGAGCTGTGGCGGGAGAAGCGGGTGTTCCATTTTTCAGCATCAGCGGTTCAGATTTCGTAGAAATGTTTGTAGGTGTAGGTGCTGCAAGGGTTAGAGACTTATTTGAACAGGCCAAGAAAAATTCGCCCTGCATTGTGTTCATCGATGAAATAGATGCAGTTGGCCGTCAGCGTGGTGCCGGCCTTGGCGGTGGCCACGACGAAAGGGAACAAACCTTGAACCAACTCTTGGTGGAGATGGACGGCTTCGGAATAAATGAAGGTATCATTATTTTAGCAGCTACAAACAGACCCGATATTTTAGACCCAGCACTACTTAGACCCGGCCGTTTTGATAGACAAGTGGTTGTTGACATACCCGATGTGAAGGGCAGAGAGGACATACTAAAGGTCCATGCAAGGAACAAACCCATTGCTGAAGGAGTTGAACTTTCGGTCCTTGCCCGAAGGACACCCGGGTTTACGGGTGCTGACTTGGAAAACCTGATTAACGAGGCGGCACTATTGTCTGCGCGCCGCAACAAAAAGAAGATAGGTATGACCGAATTGGAAGAGGCCATAACTCGAGTAATTGCAGGCCCTGAGAAAAAGAGCAGAGTCATGACCGAAAGGGAACGCCGCTTAGTGGCATATCACGAAGCCGGGCATGCTGTAGTAGCTCACCTGTTACCTTCGGTGGATCCCGTTCACGAAGTTTCTATCATACCCCGAGGCAGAGCCGGCGGATATACCATGATTCTGCCGAAAGAAGACAGATTCTTCATGGGTAAAAGCGAGCTAATGGATCAGGTAACTCATCTTTTGGGTGGCAGGGTATCAGAGGAACTTGTGCTAAATGAAATTAGCACCGGTGCCCAAAACGACTTGGAAAGGGCAACTCAGATAGCTCGAAGGATGGTAATGGAATTTGGCATGAGTGAAAGGATCGGGCCCATGACCCTTGGCCACAAACATGAAGAGGTTTTCCTGGGAAGGGATTTGGCTAGAGGCAGAAATTACAGTGAAGAAGTTGCAGCTTCCATTGATAAGGAAGTGAAAAACATCATTGAAACCTGCTACAACAAGGCCAAGACGCTTCTGTCGGAAAACATCAATAAGCTCCACAAAGTAGCCCAGGCATTGCTTGAGCGGGAAAAACTTGACGGCGAGGAATTCCTCGAAGTCTTTGCAAGTGCATAGATTAAAATTGAACTTTGGAGGTTGCAATATACTGCAACCTCTTTTAATTTTCGCCTTATCGTTGTTCTTGTTGAAGCCAAAATGACGGCGAGCAATGGAGTCCATTTACAAGCGAAGATATGACGGCACCATCCCTATAATCAAGACCTGTTGTACTAAAGCTCGGGTCTTCACTCCGCAGGGGTTCGCGGGCAATTCGGCATCCTGCCGAGTGCCTGCCAGCGTGCTTCCTGCACGCTGCCCCTGCTCCGCTTGCCCCGAGCTTAAGAACAACTACGGTCTCGCTTAAAAGGGCTTGCTTGCCGTCATATCTTCTCTTAGAAGTCGCGGTAATCATCTATAGAAGATGCTTATTGTCACTGCCTCGCAGTTACACCTTCACTACAAAGTGGAGAAAATCATCTATAAAGTAATCACTTGCTGCCTTGCTCACCGTCATTTTTATCTGGAAATAGCAACAATTCTCTATTAAAGTCGGTCATTAATTCTTCATCCCTTCTATACATTATCTATAAAGCTAGATTAATTTACGCGAGTATAAATTCCAACTCAGCGAGGCAGCATAAATTAAGGGTGATTGGGTTGTCAATAACTAAAGACATGTTATTTCTATTGATCGCTTTTTTAGCCGGTGTCGCCATGGCGGGCCAGGGCACGATGAATTCTGCCCTCGGCAAGGCCATCGGCCTTTCGGAGTCAACATTTGTAGTACACCTCACAGCCACATTGGCAATGGCTGCCGTACTAATATTGGGTTTAGGGGATGGAAATTGGTCAAACTACGACAGCATTCCCTGGTATTATTATTTTGGAGGTCTCATCGGGGTAGGTATTACCTACGGTGTAGTGATAAGCATCGCTAAATTGGGAGCAGCCATAGCAACGACCTCCATTATTGTGGGCCAGGTGCTCACCGCCTGTTTGCTAGACCACTTCGGGATTTTCGGATTGGAAAAATCTCCGCTTTCCTGGCTTAAGCTTTTAGGTGTCGGATTATTGGCTTTAGGTGCCAAACTCTTGTTAGGAAAATGACAAGAAAGCATATATGCTGAAGGCTAAAAAAAGTTGACAAAACATGATATAATAAAATCGGCAGATCTAGTTTAGGAGGTTGTGCCGTGGCATTATTTAAAAATGCACTGGAGTTTCAGGCGGAGTTTTTGCGTTGCTTGGGCGATAAAACCAGGCTCAGGATTGTCAAAGCCTTGATGGAGCGCGAAAAAACCGTATCCCAATTAGTCCAGGAGTTGCAAAGTTCACAGGCGAATATTTCCGGCCACTTAAAGACCCTAAAGAATAGTGGAATTTTAAAGAACAGACAGCAAGGCAGGTACGTTTATTACAGCATAAACGACAAAGATATAGAAGAGCTGATAACATACTTGGAACACAGGATTTTGAGCTTTAGGCGAAAAGCTTTTGAAGGAGCATAAATTATCATTATTGATTTTCAAATAATCCCTTGGTAAAATTAAAAAGAAATACGTCCGGCATCCTTACAAGGAGCTGGAACGGAGGTGGAAAGAATGAAGATGGATCCAACGGTTGGACGATGGCAAGCCAGGACCTTGACCGTGTCGGGACTTTTAGGAGCTCTGTCCATAATGCTCGGCATGACGCCTCTGGGCTTCATACCGGTTCCTACTGCGGCTGGCCATGCCACCATTATGCACATTCCTGTAATTCTCGGTGCCGTATTGGAAGGACCAAGAGTAGGAGCCCTAACGGGTTTGATTTTTGGCCTTCACAGCTTCATGAGGGCAACTAGCCCCTTGTTTGCAGACCCACTTATTGCAATAGTACCGAGGATTCTCATCGGACTTGTGGCATATGCTGTCTACCGTCTAAGCCGTAGCGAAGCTTTGGCAGCAGCTTTTGGCACCTTTACCAATACGGCAGGTGTCTTGGGGCTGGCAGTTGTGCGGGGATATCTGCCGAAGGCGGCAGCCTGGACAATTGCTGTGACACACGGCATACCTGAAATCATCATAGCTGTTGTCATTACAGTTGTAGCTTCCGGGGCATTGCGGAAAGTGAGAAGGTGAAAAAGTGTTACTGGCAGTTGATATAGGTAATACGAACCTGGTCTTTGGAGTTTTTGATGGCTCAAAACTTATAGCATCATTTAGAATAGCTACCCATCACGATTTTACGGAGGACGAATACGGCCTCATTTTCGACAACCTGCTCAGGTCAAAGGGCATAAACTCAAAGGACTTTGAAGGTGCAATAATTGCCTCCGTTGTTCCTCCCTTGACGGATGTTTTAGAAAAAATGTGCGATAAATACCTTGCACTAAAGCCCATCATAGTTGGTCCCGGCATTAAAAGCGGCATCAACATAAAATACGACAATCCCAAGGAGGTAGGAGCGGACCGCATCGTAAATGCTATGGCAGCTTATCACAAGTATGGCGGCCCTGCCATAATAGTTGACTTTGGCACGGCAACCACCTTTGATGCCATTACAGCAAATTGTGATTACCTGGGCGGTGCCATTGCCCCCGGCATCAGCATTTCTTCAGAAGCTCTTTTTAAAAGTGCAGCTAGGCTTTATCGGGTGGAGATTGCCCGGCCCGAGCGGATAATCGGAAAGAACACGGCTGAAAGTATTAAGTCAGGTATTTATTACGGATACGTAGGCCTTGTGGACAATATTGTAGAGAAGATGAAGGAAGAGATGGGTGGCGGCAAGATTTTCACCGTGGCCACGGGAGGTCTTGCCCCCCTTATATGCAGCGAAGCCAAAAATATCGATGCTGTCGATTTGATGCTGACCCTTGAAGGGTTAAAGCTTATATATGACAAGAATAAGAACTAGTATTTAAGGGAAAACCTTGGTTTTCCCTTAAATATTATAAACCGATGGAGGTTACAGTATTGCAGGAAGCCTTAAAACATGAAGTGCCACTTTATCTTGCCCCAATGGCCGGCATAACGGACTTGCCTTTCAGGAGCATATGCAAAGAGTACGGCGCCGATGTGCTGATTACGGAGATGGTAAGCACACGGGGCATAGTATTTGATGATGCCAAAACCTCAAAGCTGCTGAGCACAGGACCGGAAGAAAAGCCCATAGGAGTTCAGCTCTTTGGCAATGCCCCCAAGGATTTTGCAGTGGCAGTGAAGAAAATCGCCCATCTGCCCTTTGATTTTATAAATATAAATATGGGCTGTCCTACGCCCAAAATAGTAAAAAACGGCGACGGATGTGCCCTGATGAAGGAGCCGGAGCTTGCATCGGAAATAATCAGAGCTTGCGTGGAAGCATCGGAAGTACCCGTGACAGTAAAAATCAGAAAAGGCTGGGATGAAGAAAGCGTAAATGCGGTGGAGTTTTCCCTCATGGCGGAAAACAGCGGCGCGACCATGATTGCAATTCACGGCAGGACCAGGGAAATCTTTTACCGGGGCCAGGCCGATTGGGATATAATAAGAGATGTAAAGAGAGCCGTCAGTATCCCTGTAATCGGCAACGGCGATGTCTTTACGCCTGAAGATGCTGCCGGTATGATCCAAATGACCAACTGTGACGGCATCATGATAGGCAGAGGGGCCCTGGGCAGGCCCTGGCTTTTCGGGGAGATCAAACACTATTTAAAGACGGGAAGGAAACTCTCCCCACCCTCCTTAGATGAAAGATACAGGACAATTTTACTTCACTTAGATAAGGCCATATCTTATCATGGAGAGCGTTTGGGGATTTTAGAAATGCGTAAGCATCTGGCCTGGTATATAAAAGGATTGCCCCATTCGGCTCCTGTGAAAAATGCACTGCAGCAGTGCAAGGATGCAGACAGCATAAGAGAAATACTGGAAGAGTACTTTTCAAGGCTTGTCAAGCTTGGCTGCTAAAGGAGGTGTATGCCTTGGAAGTTTATGCAATACCTATTATAAACGGAGTGCTTCCACGGACGGACGGTGGTGTGCTCCAAGGCGTGTTTCTTGAACCCTTCTTTGCCAATATGCTGGCAAAGACCGGTGTAGGTGGCGATATCTTTCTATTTCCCCTGTCAACTGATGACCAAAGGACTTATCCCGTTGGTGTCCTGGCCAGAATCGAGGACCTGTGGAAGGATAAGATTCCCCAAACGGGCAAAAGTGCCCTATTTGCCCGGGTGTCGGGTAGAGATAGATGCAAGGCCAAGAGCTTTGCCGTTTCCAAGGAAGGGCTGCTGGCCCTGGACCTGGAAAAAATAGATATCCACGAACTGCGCTCATCGGGATACCCAGTAATCTGCGGCGCCGGCTGGTATCCTACGGGAGGGTACACCAGCTTTGGTTCTGACAGGAGGGACGTGGAGATTACGATATACGGTTTTGACCTGGAAACGGGCAAGGATGTGGCCATCGTCGGCCACCTGGGCAAGGAAATAGAGCCGGAAAAGGCTCATACAGTCGAACATGCCATTATCCGCTCCCTTAAAAACTACGCCATGTGCACTCCCAAGACTCTAAGGGAATGCATGGAAAGGGAGACCGAGGAACTCAAGTGGTCTGTGGAGATTGGGATTGCCAAAAAGCTTCCCGAAATGTTCGGCGTGACCCGAAGCGGTTTCTGCGGAAATCCGCTGACACAGATGGCTTCCTTTTACCTGTCTGAAGAACTCAAAAAACAAATTACGAGCGGTGCGAATATTATAGATTCGCTGAACACCGCCAGGAATAAGACGGTTTCAAAACTGACAAAGGAGATGGACATAAGCACTCAAAAGGGAGTGAGACACCTTCAGGGCTTAAAAAAGGGCATGTTCCATGATGACACGCCTGAAGAGATGAGTGTAATAAAGAAGGTAATTCAAAAGTTTCCTGCAAATCCCTGGAGTTAAAATTCTAGTGCGGCCTTTGGCCGCACTTTATCGTCCCTCCATCATGCAGGCAACATCCAGTGCTTTTTTGGCATCATACAGCGTCACATCGGGCGATTCCTTCTCAGCGGTTATGGCGGCGGCAAGGTCTTCAATACCCTGCCGAACACAGGCCCTATACACTTCCCAGCGGTCGCAACTGAGTCTATAAGTAAATTCAGCCCTGGCCGTAGCTCCGTAACTTTTCCCCCTGCCCTTGAAAGTTTTTTCACCATCCCACTCGTTTAATAGTTTCGTTTCTAGACTTAGATCAACTCCCGGCAAAAAGGAGCGGGCTTTCATCAGTAAATCCGCCATTAGCAATTTTTCAATTTCAGCTGTCACCATGGCATCTATGGAAAGACTTATCGGGATCCAGCCTTCAATATTGGCATAGGCCCTTTCAAAAACAAAGGAAAAGAGCGTTTTTTCAAAGGCCTCAGGCTTTGTAAAGCCGTGGTAGTAGCTAATAACTGCACCTTTGTCGTGATAAGCTGTGCCCAGCACCCTGTCTATGAGGCCATTTCCTCTGGGAATCTTATCTCCATTGCCTCTCTTCGGCATCCCCATCAGCCAATTGACCAAATCGAAAAAGTGAACTCCATGTTCTACCCAGATGCCCCCACTTTTTTCGTAGTCCCAGAACCAGTGCTCCGGCGGCAGGCTATCATCGTGGGCGTAGTTTTCCAAGGCAGCCCTTTCAAGGAGACCGAAAATATTTAAACTGCAGATTTCCTTTAGTATTAAGTACAGGGGATTTCTCCGCATCACAAAGTCGATGCTCGTTTTTAAACCTTTCGATTCGGCAAGCTCTATGAGTTTTGCAAGCTGCTGGGGCATAAGGGCCCCAGGCTTTTCAAAAAATACGTGCTTGCCGGCTTCTAAGGCCAGCCTTCCCATATCATAATGCTGGGCCGGCAAGGTCGCGATTATGACAAAATCTATTTCCGGGTCTGCCAATAATTTATCTATACTATCATATAACCTTTCCATACCCGCTTCTTTTCTGAACTCATTTAGCCTTTCAGGAACTATATCGCAGCCGGCAATCAAGGAAACCCTTCTACTTTCCCTTATGGCAGCTGCTATGATCCTTGCAAAGCCTCCGAGGCCGACGATAGCTCCGCTTATTACTTTCATAAAAACCTCCGCCTTTTTTGCTATTAATATTCCCCCTTTGGCAAAAAATAATTTCATTGTAGACCCCACAAAGACTTAATAAAATCTTGATTTTTTAGTTTCTGTAGGATAAAATAAGATGAGCACAAAAATGTGCACATGGAGGTGTTGTGGTGGACCTTGTAAGAATAGGAGATAAACTCATAAGCTTTTCCCGCATAGTGACGACTATAAAAGAGATGCTGGATCTGAGACAGCAGGGACTTTCCCAGGCCGAAGTGGCCAAAAGGTTCAACACCGACAGGACCTTTTTGTCACGTTTGGAAGGCCTCGGAGAGATAAGAAAGGGCAAAACTATAGCTTTGATAGGCTTTCCGATAAAGAACATAGAGGAATTAAAGCAAGTGGCTGTAGAAGAAGGGGTGGATTACTCCCTGCTGATGACCGACCGGGAGCGCTGGGATTTCGTGTACGAGAAAAGCGGCATCGAGCTCTTGAATGAGGTAATGAGCATCATCTACAAGGTGAGGCAGTACGACGTGGTTATAATGCTGGGCTCGGAACAAAGGCTGAGGCTGTTTAAGGCGCTGCTGGACAATGAAGTTGTTTCAATTGAGATAGGCAAATCGCCCATAACACAGGACGTTTACGTTGAACCGGACAACTTGAGGAATATTATTAAGACTTTAAAGAAGGCGGATGAGTGAAATGAAACATGTGATGAGCGTGAGCATAGGCTCCTCTAAGCGAAACCACAGGGTAGAAGTCGAGGTCCTGGGAGAACGGTTTATAATCGAGCGCATAGGCACCGATGGCGACATAAAAAAAGCCATCGAAATTATAAAAGAATATGACGGCAAAGTCAGCGCCTTTGGCATGGGCGGGATAGACCTTTACATATCCGTTGGTGACAAGCGCTACACGATAAAAGATGCCGTGCCGATTGCCAGGGCAGCCAAGCTTTCCCCTATTGTTGACGGTTCTGGTCTTAAGAATACTTTGGAGAGGAAAGTTATAGATTATCTTATAAGGGAAAAGATCGTGGATTTTAAAAACAAAAGAGTTCTCCTGGTGTGCGGCATGGACCGCTTCGGCATGGCTGAATCCCTGGAAAAGTCGGGCTGCGATTTGACATTGGGGGACCTGGTATTTGCCCTGGGTGTGCCCGTTCCCCTCAAGTCTTTGAAGAGCCTAAATATAATAGCTAGCATTATTGCACCAATTGCCTGCAGGCTGCCTATCAGCGTGCTGTATCCCGTTGGAGAAAAGCAGGAAAAGAAACCCAACCCCAAATTTGGCCGCTTTTACAACGATGCCGATGTGATTGCCGGAGACTTTCATTTCATAAAGCAGCATCTGCCCCTGGATATTTCGGGGAAGATCATCCTGACAAATACGGTGACTGCTGATGACGTGGCCCTGCTCAGGGAACGCGGTGCCAGGATGCTAATTACGACTACACCGAAGCTCAACGGAAGGTCTTTCGGGACCAATGTAATGGAAGGAGTGCTGGTTTCCCTTTCAGAAAAGCCGTATAAATCACTGACTCCAGCCGATTACAACGAGCTACTTGACAGGATCGGATTTAGCCCGCGGATAGAAGTCCTAAATTAAAATAAAATTCGAGGTGTGAAAATGGAAAAATTTGCATTTATGATACATCCCATCGAACTCTCTGATATCTACAGAAAGCTTAAGTTCATGGAAAAATTGCCTGAAAGCGCCGTCGAGGGAATCATCAAGAGATTTCCGCCGATGAAGATTTCTCATATAACGGGCGTAAGAAGTGAGCACAGTGAAGCCGAAGGCTATTTCGTAGCATGTCCCCTTACTACCAAGCAAATGATAGAGCTGCCGGAGGAGTATGTAATGGACAAAATAATTAAGACCGGCAAGCTGGCAGAAAAAATGGGGGCTAAGATCCTGGGCCTTGGAGCGTTTACGGCCGTAGTGGGAGATGCAGGTATTACTGTTGCCAAGAACCTGAATATCCCGGTGACAACGGGCAACAGCTATACGGTGGCAACGGCCATCGAAGGCACCAAAAAGGCTGCGGAGATCATGGGAAAAAGCATCAAAGATGCCCAGGTCCTGGTAATAGGAGCTGCCGGTTCCATAGGCAACGTCTGTGCTCAAATCCTTGCCAAAGATTGCAAATACATGACCCTAGCCGGAAGACACACTGAGAAGCTGGAAAGGGTTGCTGATAAAATATTAAAGGACACGGGCCTTTCGGTGATGATCACATCAAATGTGAAAAAGGCTGTCAGAAAGGCCGATGTCATCATCACTGTTACCAGCAGCCTGGATGCCATAATAGAGGCGGAAGACTTAAAGCCCGGTGCGGTAGTATGTGATGTGTCAAGGCCTAGAGATGTGTCAAAGGAAGTGGCCCAAAAGCGGAGTGATGTATTGATTATAGAGGGAGGCGTTGTGGAAGTCCCCGGTGATGTGAATTTCAACTTCAATTTCGGCTTTCCACCAAAGACGGCATATGCCTGCATGGCTGAGACCATGATGCTGGCCCTGGAAGGCCGCTACGAGAGCTTTACCCTGGGAAGAGAGCTGACCGTAGAGCAGGTAGAAGAAATAAGCAGGATAGCCGAGAAGCACGGCTTTAAACTGGCAGGTTTTCGAAGCTTTGAAAGGGCTGTTACGGAGGAACAAATTGAAAAAATCAAGGAAAATGCAAGGCGAAAAATAGAAAGATCCTGTTAAACAAAGTCCATCTATTTCAGATGGGCTTTTTTGCAAGCACAGCTTACTTTTTGCAGAGCTATATGATAAAATAACAATTACCAGACAATTGTAACAGGGAGAGATCAGATTGAAAATACATGATGAAATAAAGAACTTTGTGATAGTCCTAGCTGCCACTATAACCTTTATTTCCACCTATTACATAATGATGCCCGTCATACCCGACCACATGCTGTATCTCGGCTTTGACAACTTGACCATCGGCACCGTAATGGGCCTTTTTTCTATAAGCTCCATGATTGCAAGGCCGGTCGGCGGAGTTATGATAAACTCCTATGGCAGCAAAAAAGTGATGTTTATATCAATAATACTATTTTTCTTAACCCCCTTCCTGTTAAAATTGCCGTATGCAATACCTGGCCTTTCCCTTACCCTGCTGATTTACGGCTTTACGGTTGGAGCCTTTACCGTGGCCTCTGCAACTTTTAGTGCTGATATCGCGTCTTCTGAAAACCTGACCCGCTTTATGGGTTATAATTCCATTGCTGTTATTATCGCAAAAGGCCTTGCCCCTGCGGCCGGAATTAAGCTCATGGAAGGATACGGTTTTACCGCTGCCGTCTGGGGGACTGTAATTGTTGCCGCAATTGCAATGGTGTTACTATTTTTCTCATCAGATGTAAGCACTAGCAAACAAAGCCAGGGAAATTCAAGTTTTCTAAGCGTGCTTTTAAACCGCAGCGTGTACCTGCCAACTATTGTGCTCTTTTGCGGCATGGTTACCTTTGGCGCCATTTCGGCCATGCTGCCCCTTTTTGCTGTGGCCAAAGGGATAACCGGAACGGAGTATTTCTTTATCATAAATACTGCGGTGGTGGTTGCCACAAGGCTGGTAATCGGCAGGTGGAGCAATCGCTACCTGGAAGAACTGGTGGCGGTAGCTTTGGCAGTCCTGACCCTTTCATTTATATTCATGAGTTTCGTTGATAGTTTTCCAAAGCTCATCGTCGCGGCAATGATTTACGGAGTGGGCTTCGCGCTCCTATTCCCGCTCATGACCTCACTTCTGGTCATTAACATTTACGAAGTATCAAGGAGCATGGCCCTAGGCGTGCTGACGGCTGCCTTTGACTTAGGCGTGGCCGCAGGAGTCATGTTGGGGGGCTTTAGCAAGTACATCGACTTTAAATGGCTGTACCTCTATCTTGCCGTGCTGCCCTTTATAGGCTTTTGCCTGTACCAATGCGTGTATAGGCCCTTTATACGTGAGCAGCGGATGAAGTACAAGGGTGCAAGCTAAAATATATAGGAAAGGAGGTTTTACTGTGGCTATACTGTCCTGTTACCTGATGCCGCATCCCGCCATTATGATAGAAGAGGTAGGAGGCAGGGAAACCCAGAAGGTTGCAGCCTCGGTTAAGGCAGCCGATACTGTGGCGAGAGAAATAAAAGAACTTGCTCCTGACACCATTGTCATCATTTCCCCCCACGGTCCTGTTTTTTACGATGCCTTATGCATCTACGATTTTCCGCTGAGGGGGAGCCTTGCAGACTTCGGAGTACCCCAGATAAAGATGGATTTCGTCCGGGATGATGAATTAAAAGAGGAGCTGCTGACAAGGGCGGAGCACAAGGATATACCCGCTACAACAGCCGGTAAAGCCAGTTTCTTTGGCTTCGGCATTAACAAAAAACTGGACCATGGAGTTACGGTACCCCTATACTTTGTCACCAAGCACTTTAAGGAATTTAAACTGCTTCCCATAGCCTTCGGCATGCTGCCCTACGAGGAGCTGTATGCTTTCGGCAGACTCATAAGAGAATCAGCGGAAGCCCTAGCCAAGAAAGTGGTGGTCATAGCCAGCGGAGACCTGTCCCACAGACTCACTTATGATGCTCCCGCTGGATATGATGTAAACGGAAGGATTTTTGATAATAAACTGGTGGAAATACTGAAAACCTTTGATATTAAAGCCTTGAAGGCCTTAGAACCATCCCTCATCGAAAGGGCCGGAGAATGCGGTCTTAGGTCAATCTGGACCATGGCGGGAGCCCTGGATGGCTATCGGGTAAAGTCCGAAGTACTGTCCTATGAGGGGCCATTTGGCGTCGGGTACTGCATTGCCAGGTTTAAACCCGATGGAAGGGGAGATAGCATACTCCAGGAACTATACCAGCAGCGTCGGGATGAAATCGATGAGCGTAGGGCAAAAGAAGATCCTTACGTGAGACTTGCCCGCTATACTCTTGAGACGTACGTAAGAGAAGGGAGAATACCAGAGCTTCCCGATGACCTGCCTGAGGAAATGCTAAGCTCGAAAGCCGGAGTTTTCGTATCTATAAAAAAGCACGGCCAGCTTCGGGGTTGCATAGGCACTTATCTGCCCACTCGGAAAAACATCGCCGAAGAAATACAGAGGAATGCCATAGCAGCAGGCTATGAAGACCCCAGGTTCTACCCGGTAGGCTCTGATGAGTTGGAAGACCTTGAGTATTCGGTGGATGTACTTACAAAGCCGCAGCCCGTCGATTCAAAAGATATGCTTGATCCCAAAAAGTACGGCGTAATTGTCAGAAAGGGAGCAAGGTCCGGTCTCTTACTTCCGGATTTGGAAGGCGTTGATACGGTAGAGGAGCAGCTGAGAATTGTCCTGGCTAAAGCCGGCATAAGGCCTGATGAAAAATACCAAATTGAAAGATTTGAAGTAATTAGACATGTTTGACTCATTGATTTTTTGCATACAAGTGTTATAATTATACAATACAATGAATGAATTACTTTTGGTAAACTTGGGGTGACGACATGAAATCCAATCTATATCAAACCATAGTTGTGAAAGTAGGAACTACAACACTTGTACACGAGAGCGGCAAACTGAATTTTGCGGGAATGGAAAAACTGGTCAGGGTGATTTCTGATATAAAGAACAGGGGCAAAAATGTGGTCCTGGTTTCATCAGGGGCTGTGGGCACGGGCGCCGGTAGGCTTGGCATAAATGGCAAAGGCGATATTAAGATAAAACAGGCATTGGCGGCGGTGGGCCAGGGAATCTTGATGCAGTTTTACGAAAAGCTGTTCCTGGAATACGGCATCATTGTAGCCCAGGTTTTACTTACCCGGGACGATATAGAAAAAGGCGTACGCCGGCAAAATGCTTTAAATACATTTACAACCCTTTTTGAATTCGATGTGGTTCCCATAGTAAATGAAAACGATACGGTGGCGGTAGAGGAGATAGTTTTCGGTGACAACGACACACTGGCGGCGGTGGTGGCAAAGTTAATAAGAGCAGACCTCTTGGTGCTGCTTTCGGACGTGGACGGTCTTTATACGATGCCTCCCCACGAACCCGGAGCGGAAAAAATACCTTATGTAAAGGAAATCACACCTGAAATCGAGGCCTTGGCCGAAGACAGCTACTCTGACTTTGGCACGGGAGGCATGCTGAGCAAGATAAAGGCAGCCAAAATCGCAACCGAGGCGGGAATTGCCATGGCCATTATAGATGGGGAAAAACCATCGGACATTTACGGTATCATTGACGGGACCGGCTGTGCAGGAACCTTTTTCGAACCCAAAAAGCATTCTTTTACCGACAAAAATGCAATGTAATGGAGTGATTTGATTGGGCATGGTTTTAAATATTGCAAAACAGGCCAAAGAAGCATCCTATGTGCTATCAAATGCTTCCACGGCAGTTAAGGACAAGGCCCTGGCCATGATGGCAAAAGCCCTGGAGGAAATGAAGGGTGAAATAATCAATGCAAATCAAAGGGATTTAGAAAATGCCAGGGAAAAGGGCATGAAAGATGCGATGCTGGAGCGCCTCATGCTAAATGACAAGCGAATCGACGGCATGATAAAAGGACTTTTGGATCTCATTGAGCTTCCCGACCCCGTAGGCAGCGGAAGCATAATCAAGCGCCCGAATGGCCTGACATTGCTAAAGCAAAGGGTACCCCTAGGCGTAGTCGGCATAATATACGAATCAAGGCCCAATGTGACCTCAGACGCGGCAGGCCTTTGCATAAAATCGGGAAATGCCGTAATCCTGCGGGGCGGCTCCGAAGCCATAAATTCAAACATGGCAATAGTCAATGCCCTTCGCAAGGGCCTGGAAGAGGCGGACCTGCCGGTATCATGCATACAACTAATAGAGGATACCAGCAGGGAAAGAATTCAAGAGCTCTTTAAGATGAGGGATTACGTAGATGTCTTAATCCCAAGGGGCGGAGCAGGCCTCATAAAAAACGTCGTGGAAAACTCCCAAATACCCGTAATCGAAACAGGTGTTGGAAATTGTCACCTGTATATAGATGAAACTGCGGATTTAGAGATGGCAAAGAACATTCTCATAAATGCCAAGACCAACAGGCCATCGGTGTGCAATGCCGCTGAGACCCTTTTGGTCCACGAAAAGATTGCTGCAGACTTTCTGCCAGGTGCCTTAGATGAGCTAAAAGAATTGGGAGTGGAAATCAGGGCTTGTGAAAGGACCCTTAATATTTACCCCGATGCCAAATCGGCAACCGAAGAAGACTGGTCCACCGAGTACCTCGACTTGATACTTGCCGTAAAAATAGTAGATAGCATAGAAGAGGCCATTGCTCACATCAATCGGTACGGCACCTCCCATTCGGAAGCTATAGTCACAAAAGACTACGAAAGGGCAAACCAGTTTCTTGCAAGAGTGGATGCCGCCTGCGTTTATGTCAATGCTTCCACGAGGTTTACCGATGGTGGAGAATTTGGCATGGGGGCAGAAATAGGAATAAGCACCCAGAAGCTTCATGCAAGAGGGCCCATGGGCCTTGAAGAATTGACAACGGTAAAATATTTGATCATGGGAAGCGGTCAGATACGATAGTCGATATCAAATTTCACGATAAATAGCCACGGTCATTATGTAGTTATAAATACCGTGGCTTTTTTTATTTACAGTCTAGCTTCTAATTCTTGCAATCATATGCTGTTGTGTATAAGTTTTAAAATAACTGTTGACAATTTAGTAATACACAGTTATAATAATAATAACTATTATCAATTGCGCTCGCAATAGCATGTTAAACAGTACATATAAGGCAGTTTGTCAATCACCGGTGTTTAACCGGTAAAATAAAAAAATATTTGTGCTAGAAGGAGGCTTCATTATGGCACTTATTGGAAAAGAAGTATCAGATTTTACGGTGAAGGCTTTTGTTGACGGAGAATTTAAGGATGTCAGCAAGGCGGATTTACTCGGCAAGTGGTCGGTGTTTGTGTTTTATCCAGCAGATTTCACTTTCGTATGCCCCACAGAATTGGAGGATTTAGCCGATATATATGATGAGTTTAAAAAGATAGGTGTAGAGGTATATTCGGTATCCACGGACAGTCATTTTGTACACAAGGCTTGGCATGATGCTTCAGAAACCATTAAGAAGATTAAATACCCCATGCTCGCAGACCCCACAGGAAAGCTCTGCAGAGACTTTGAAGTGTATATAGAAGAAGAGGGAATGGCCCTCAGGGGAAGCTTTATAATCAACCCGGCAGGTAAGATAGTAGCTTATGAAGTAAATGACAACAGCATCGGCAGAGATGCTTCCGAACTCCTGCGCAAAGTTCAAGCTGCCCAGTTCGTAGCGGAGAACGGCGATCAAGTCTGCCCTGCAAAATGGCGCCCCGGTTCCAAAACCCTGAAACCCGGCATCGACCTGGTAGGCAAGATTTAATTATCAAGGACCAAGTTGAATACTTCATCCTGAAACAAAAAACACCTTTCTTTTACTTTCAAAAAGAAAGGTGTTTTCATTAAGCCCATAAGCTTGAAATAGCCTTGCCGTTAAAGGTATAATGATGTACCGGCGACTATTGAATCGAAATTATGCCCCATAAAAGAGCAAGGAGGCCAGCAAAACCCCATGAGAGAAGCCATGTACTACGAGCAAGCTGCAGGCGGTGCTGTCAACTGCGCTTTGTGCCCCCACCGCTGCAGGATTGCAGCAGGGAGAGTCGGTACATGCAAGGTGCGAAAAAATGTTGATGGTAAGCTGTATTCCATCAGTTACGGCAGGATATCTTCCTGGGCAGTGGACCCTATAGAAAAAAAGCCCCTCTATCACTTTTACCCGGGCCGCATGATTTTTTCAGTCGGCAGCATAGGCTGCAATTTTAGGTGCAAATTTTGTCAAAACTGGCAAATAGCCCAGCTTACCGATATTCCTACACAAGAAGTTTCTGCAGAGGAATTGGTTTGGGTAGCCAAAAGACAAGCAGGCAACATAGGCATAGCTTACACCTACAATGAACCCACCATATGGTATGAATACGTCTTAGAGTGTGTAAAGCTCGCACGTCAGCAAGGCCTGAAAAATGTCCTTGTGACCAATGGCTTTATAGAGAAGGAACCCCTGGAGGAGCTTCTCCCTTATATCGATGCGATGAACATTGATGTAAAGGCCTTCCACGAGGACTTCTACAAGGACCTGACTTTCGGACGCCTTTCCCCGGTAAAACAAACCGTTGAAATAGCACAGGATAAATGCCATGTTGAAGTAACCACTCTGATAATTCCCGGCATGAACGACGAAAACGAGGAGATCGAGGAACTGGCAAGATGGCTTTCATCCCTTAGAAGGGACATACCCCTTCATCTAAGCCGCTATTTTCCCAATTACAAACTGGACCTTCCCCCAACTCCCGTAGACAGGATAAAGACGGCCTGGGATATTGCAAAGAAATACCTTGAATATGTTTTCACCGGAAATATAATAGATGATGTAGGGAGCAATACTTACTGCCCTAGCTGCGGAAAACTCGTAATCAGGAGGTCGGGCTATATAACGCACTCGAATGTAAAAGACAACAAATGTCCCCGTTGCAAGGCTTACATATCTATAACTGAGGACTAGGAAGCCTGCGGTGTCTATTTCCCGGGAAATGCTACCTTCGGTGTCGAAAGGATGATGAGATTCTGCCGAAAGTTTGAAAATAAATAGAGAGGAGAAAAAGACATAAATAGCAAACCTACAAATATCATAGAATCTTTTAAAATACTGGATGGAAACGCCAAAGTTAGCGTAATGTTTGAACCCCTTTGGGGCATACCCTATGTGCTCTACAATTTCTATCTGAGCCTCTACATGAAGAGTATGGGTATTACCGACAAGCAGATAGGATTTTTAATTTCTCTCGGTTTCATATCAGCTATTGTATTTTCCCTGATGGCAGGTGTCATAACGGATGCCTTAGGCAGGAGGAAGACGACCTTAATTTTCGACCTTATCGGCTGGCCTTGTTCCATACTTTTGTATGCCTTCGCCAAGGACTTTTGGATGTTTGCCCTGGCAATAATAGTAAACGGCGCTCACCGAATACCCGCCGTTTCATTCAACCTGATGGTAATAGAAGATGCCGACAATACACAGCGCTTTGCAGCTTTTAATTTGATCAATATAATCAATATTTCGGCAGGCCTTTTGACACCTATTGCGGGACTGGCGGTTAGGATGTACGGGATAGTGAATGCGGAAAGATTTTTGCTATTTTTTGCTGCAACGAGCATGACGCTGATGATGATTATGCGCTACCGCTATCACACCGAAACTCGGATAGGTCAAAAAATACTGCAGGAGCGAAAAAAGCACACTAAAAAACGAGGCATTCAAAAAGAAGCATACAAGAAAGTGCTGGGGGACCTTGTTAAAAAGCCTACGGTCTTAATGATAATGAGTGTTGTTATACTGTTTAACATTTATATGACAATTGGCACCCATTTGAGCCTGTACTTTGCCCCTTATATGTCGGAAGTCCTTGGAATTGAAAAATCCATGATGTCCCTACTTGGAGTGGCCAATTCCGCAACCATGATTACCACCCTGGTCTTTATCAACCCTTTAATAAGCGGGGAAAACAAGATGAAAAACATGATGCTTGCCCTAGTACTGCAGGCCCTTTCACTCTTTTTACTGACGATAATATCGGGCAACAATTTTATGATAGTAGTTTGCTGTATCATGCTATTTGCGGTGGGTTTTGGCATCTTTAAACCCTCCATAGACTCACTGCTGGCAGAGCTCACCGAGGGAGACAGCAGGGCAATAATCTACTCATTGGTAAATACTAGCATTTCCGCATCAAGCGCTTTGATGGGTTTTGTGTCGGGTTACATATATGATTTAAATCCGCGACTCATATACTTAACTTCTATAACTATTTTAGCCATCTGCCTGCTTATTTTGATAGCCCTTAAACGGTCATTGGACCATGAGTATGAAGACGTGGAGTTTACGGATGCAGCTTTATAAAAACTCTTGTGTAAAAATATAGCCTGTGCTATAATACTAAAAGACTTCAAAAGTCTAAGTGTAAAAATGCCGTAATGCTTTTATACTGTAGAAAGCAAAATGGCACTTGATAAGAACAAATTTGCATAACTTATAATAAAGAGGTGAATACAGCGTGAAAAAAGGAATCCATCCCAATTACGTGAGAGCCACAGTCAGATGTGCTTGCGGAAACACATTTGAAACGGGGTCTACCAAAGAAGACCTGCGTGTCGAAATATGTTCAAAGTGCCATCCCTTCTTTTCAGGCCAACAGAAACTGGTAGATACCGGTGGACGTGTAGAGAGATTCAAGAAGAGATATGGCTTAAAAGATGCGGAGTAGTCGAAGAAGGTTAGAGGTTATCTCTGACCTTTTTTCTTCACTTTTGTATTGGGGGCGAAATCCATGAAACCCGTATGTCCAAAAATAGGAGGGCAGGCCGTAATCGAGGGCGTAATGATGCGGGGCCCGAAGACTACAGCCATTGCCGTCAGGAAAAATGACGACATAATCATAAAAACCCAGGAAAACCATTCTGTACAGGATAAATATAAATTTCTAAAACTACCCATATTGAGAGGTATTGTTTCATTGGTAGAGATGCTGGTCCTTGGCATCCAGGTACTCTCTTACTCCGCCAGCGTTGCCGGATTAGATGATGAAGAGGAACTCACGGGCAAGGATATAGCCTTTGCACTGATTTCGGCCTTTGCCTTTGCCATACTGCTTTTCATAGTGCTGCCTACCATTGCCGTAAGGTTTATAAGCGGCAATTTGCAAAACCCATTTTTGCTGAGCCTGGCTGAAGGCCTTTTGAGAATAGCCATATTTGTAATATACATTGCGGCTATTTCTACGATGAAGGATATAAGGAGAGTCTTTGAATACCACGGTGCAGAACATAAGGCAGTCCACTGCCTCGAACACAATGACAAGCTGACGCCGGAAAATGCGAAAAAATATACCACCATTCACCCAAGATGCGGCACCAGCTTTATGATGATAGTCATGGTTGTAAGCATTCTGCTCTTTTCATTTATCGGTTGGCAGGGACTACTACTAAGGATACTCTCAAGAATTGTCTTGCTACCCGTTATAGCGGGGATTTCATATGAGTTTATCAGGCTTGCCGGTGAAAGCGAGAGCATTTTTGTAAAAGTATTGAATACTCCCGGTATGTGGCTTCAGCGACTGACTACCCGAGAACCGGATGAGTCCCAGTTAGAAGTAGCTATTGCCGCACTAAAGAGCGTAATAAGCTGAGTCTTGTAGTAGGAAGGTGATTGCTTTGATTGAAAAGCTTGAAGCTGTAGAACAAAAATACATTGAATTGACGAAAAAAATTGCAGACCCTGAAGTCATAGCCAAACAGGAAGAGTGGAGGAAGCTGGCTAAGGAACATGCTTCCCTTGAAGAGATCGTAAATTGCTTTAGGGAATACAAAAAAGCCACCAAGCAGATAGAGGAAAACAATGAGCTGCTAAAGGAAGCCTCCGGCGATGACGAAATGGAGGAACTGATAAAGAGCGATATAGAGAGCTTGGAAGAAAAAAGGAAAAAGTTGGAGGAAGAATTAAAAATCTTGCTGCTTCCCAAGGACCCCAATGACGAGAAAAACGTCATTGTTGAAATCAGGGCCGGGACCGGCGGTGAAGAAGCGGCCCTCTTCGCCGGTGACCTGTTTCGCATGTACAATCGCTATGCGGAAAAGCGAGGCTGGAAAGCGGAGATCATCGATTCCAACCCGACGGAACTCGGCGGCTTTAAAGAAGTCGTATTTGAAATCAACGGCAACGGCGCTTACAGCCGTTTAAAATACGAGTCAGGGGTCCATCGCGTGCAGCGTGTCCCAACCACCGAAGCCGGTGGCAGGATCCATACATCTGCGGCAACGGTGGCGGTATTGCCCGAAGCCCAGGAAATTGATATTGACATTAATCCTAACGACCTTAGAATAGACATTTTTAGAGCCTCGGGCCATGGTGGCCAGGGGGTCAACACCACAGATTCAGCGGTGAGAATAACCCACATTCCAACAGGCATGGTTGTCACCTGCCAGGATGAACGTTCACAGCTGAAAAACAAAGAAAAAGCCATGAAGGTTTTGCGGGCCCGCCTTATGGAAAAGGCTCAAATGGAGCAAAATCAAAAGATTGCCCAGGACCGCCGCAGCCAGGTAGGTTCCGGTGACCGCAGTGAGCGAATCCGGACTTACAACTTCCCCCAGGGAAGGATTACCGACCACAGAATTGGTCTTACCATCCATCAGCTTACAAGTGTTCTCGAAGGAGAGCTCGATGAGATAATTGATGCCCTTATTGCAGAGGACCAGGCCAAAAAGCTGGCCCAGCTTGAATAGAAAAGGTGTTGGAAGTGATCGTAAGGGAAGCTTTGAACATCGGCAAAAAAAGGCTTCACGAGGCAGGTGTGGCAAATCCCGATTTGGATTCCCAGCTCCTTTTAAGCCATGTACTGAGAACGGACCGACTCAAACTTTTTGTATATGATAAAACGGAGCTCACCAAAGAACAGCTCGAATCCTATGACAAATTATTAAATGAGCGGTGTCGTTTTGTACCCGTAGCGTATATAATAGGCCGGAAGGAGTTTTACGGCCTTAATTTTTATGTAAAAGAAGGCGTGTTGATCCCAAGGCCCGAAACCGAGTTTGTAGTGGAAGAAGCTTTAAAGGCTGCTGGCCAGATTTCAAATCCGGTGATTGCCGATTTGTGCTGCGGCAGCGGGGCAATTTCCGTGGCCATTGCCGTGAACAACAAACAAGCCAAGGTTTATGCCGTTGAAATCTCGGAAGTAGCTTGTGAAGTAGCAAGACAGAATATCAATGCCCATGGTGTGCAAGACAGGGTCTTACTGCTCAAAGCTGACCTGTGGACAGCCCTTGAGGAAAGAAAGCTTACAGGGCTGGATATAATAGTTTCAAATCCTCCTTACATTCCTTCCCAAGAGCTTAACAGTCTCCCCAGAGACGTGAAAAATGAACCGCAGCTGGCCCTAGACGGTGGCCCTGACGGCCTGGACTTTTACCGCAGGATAATATCAAGGGCCCCGGAGTTTTTAAAAGCAGGCGGCAGGATAATCCTAGAAATTGGCTGGAATCAAGCTCCTGATGTAAAAAAGCTTTTAGAAAAAATCGGCTTTATACAAGTAAAGATTCGAAAAGACTACGCCGGCTTTGACCGAGTAGTAACGGGAATATTAGGTTTGTAATGTTTAACTTTTTGATAGAATGGAAGCAAAAACCAAAACCATGCAAATAAGGGTTTCTCATTAAACATGATAAATCTAAATCTGCAAAGAACTCACCCTATAACCATGGGTTTTACGAACATACTTCTTAAACTAAAAATACTGAAACGTGATTAGATATCATCATGTTTTTCAAATATTGTTTTTCGTTAACATATCCATTTCATATATTATAGAATCGATCAAGAATTCTACATGATATTAGTCCTTGGTGAAGAAAACGGCACCTCTTCCAGTAGTTAGACCTGTCATTCAAAAATTTGGTCCTGAACTCCGCAGGGTTTCACGAAGCTATGCGGCATCCTGCCGAGAGCCCGTCAGCGTGCGTCCTGCACGCTGCCCCTGCTCCGCTTGGCCCAAATTTAAGAATGACAACGGTCTAACTAATGGTAGCGTTTGCCGTCTTCTTCACCAAGCAAAGAACTGCAGTGAAAAGGATGTATAGTAATAATAGGAGTAATAATAAAAAATCTAGCAAATAAGAAACCTTGTAATAACGAGATATGTGGCAAAAATTATATCAAAATAATTCCAGCAAAATCAATGAAAAAGAAGGTAATTCTATGCCGAAAACCCAGATTATCACCGTTGATAAAAACCAACCCGAAAGGGACAAGATAAAAAGAGCGGCTGAAATCATAAGAAATGGCGGCCTGGTGGCCTTTCCCACCGAGACCGTTTACGGCTTGGGAGGCAACGCCCTTGACGAAGATGCTGCCAGAAAGATTTATGCCGCAAAGGGCAGGCCACAGGACAATCCCCTGATCGTCCACATAGCTGACATCTCGCAGCTGGATGAACTGGTGAAAGAAATACCGGAAAGGGCAAAACTTTTGATGGACAAGTTCTGGCCGGGCCCCCTTACCATTATATTTAACAAAAGCGGTCTGGTCCCCTTTGGCACTACAGGAGGCCTTGATACGGTTGCAATTAGAATGCCTTCCCATCCCGTGGCCCTCGAACTTATCAAGGAGGCAGCTGTTCCCATCGCAGCTCCCAGTGCCAATATATCCGGCAGGCCAAGTCCCGTAACAGCCCAAGACGTCGCCGAAGATCTAGTCGGAAGGATAGAAATGATACTGGACGGAGGGAAGGCTTCGGTGGGGGTGGAATCTACCGTGCTGGACCTTTCGGAAGAACTGCCGATAATATTGCGTCCCGGTGGAGTCACCCGGGAGGAGCTGGAAGAAGTCTTGGGCAGGGTGGACCTGGACCCCGGCCTTGCACCCGGCGAAAAGCCCCGCTCTCCTGGGCAAAAGTACCGCCATTATGCACCTAAAGCTCGCATGACCCTCTTTGAGGGTCCTCTTGACAATCAGGTAAGAGCTATCAGCGAAATGGCGGAAAAGTTAGAAGTGGAGGGACTTAAAGTTGGCATAATGGCCACTGCCCAGACCCGCCATCTTTACACAAAAGGCCAGGTTATTTCTGCAGGTGACAGAAGCGCGCCGCTCACGATTTCATCCAATATTTTCGGCGTGCTTAGGAAATTCGACCGCATGGGAGTCGACCGGATTCTGGCGGAAAGCATATCACAAGACGGCATTGGCCTTGCGGTTATGAACAGACTTTATAAGGCTGCCGGCTTCAATGTTTTAAAAGTATAGGAGGTGTGTCCCCCCGTGAAAGTGGTATTTGTGTGTACCGGCAATACCTGCCGCAGTAGTATGGCGGAAGCCCTATTCAGAAAGATGCTTTACGATTTGGGAAAGCACGAGCAAATTGAAGTTGAATCTTACGGCATTGCTGCTTTTGAAGGTCAACCGGCTTCTGAAAATGCGATAAAAGTTATGGAGATGGAAGGCATAGACTTAAAAGGGCATAGGGCTAGGCAGTTTAGGCAGGAAGCCCTGGATGCGGATTTAATCCTTACCATGACCCAAAGCCACAAGGACTATATACTGGATAGATTTCCCCGGGCCAAGGGGAAGGTGTTTTTATTGGGAGAATTTGTAGGTGACTATGCCGAAATCAGTGACCCCTTCGGCCAAGGGACAGATGTCTACAAACAGGTTGCCCAGGAACTTAAAGAAAAGTTGTCAAAAATCATCGAACGCCTGGAAAAAAACTAGACAATATCCATTATTTAAGTATATAATTATTAGTATGAAGTTTTCAGGAGGGAAAGAGTTGAGTATAGCTATAGCTAGCGACCATGGCGGTTTTGAGTTAAAACAGGCCATAATAAAGTATTTCGACAAAAATGAAATCAGTTATACCGATTTGGGAACGTACTCTACCGAATCCGTAGACTATCCCGATATAGCGATTTCCTGTGCAGAAGCCGTTGCCCGAGGCGAATACGAAAAGGGCATTATTATTTGCGGTACTGGAATAGGCGTCTGCATTGCGGCCAACAAGGTCAAGGGCATTCGAGCAGCCCAGTGCCACGACACATTCTCTGCCCGCATGTCCCGCCTGCATAACGATGCCAATATCTTAACTATGGGCGGTAGAGTTATAGGTTCGGGACTTGCCATAGAAATAGTAAAAGCATGGCTCGCCAGCGATTTTGAAGGTGAGCGCCATCAGCGGAGAGTAAACAAAATATCCCAATACGAAAGTAACAGGTAAAAGTGAATGGTCAGCCTAGTATAGGAACGGCCTGTGCCGTCTAAACCATAGAAAAAGAGGTGCTTTGGAGATGGATATACTTAAATTGGTTGATCCGGAAATAGCCGATGCAATTGAAAAAGAAACTCACAGGCAGCAGTACAAACTGGAAATGATTGCTTCTGAAAATTTTACCAGCAAAGCAGTAATGGAAGCCCAGGGTTCGGTGCTCACCAATAAGTACGCCGAAGGCTATCCGGGCAGGCGTTACTATGGCGGCTGTGAGTTTGTAGATATTGTGGAAAATCTTGCCCGGGAGCGAGCGAAAAAGCTTTTTTCCGCCGAATATGCCAACGTCCAACCTCACTCCGGTTCCCAAGCCAATATGGGTGTCTATTTTGCTTACCTGAATTACGGAGATAAGGTTTTAGGCATGAATCTCGCCCATGGTGGCCACCTGACCCATGGAAGCCCCGTAAACATTTCAGGAAAGTACTTTGAATTTATACCCTACGGCGTTTCCAAGGAAACCGGGTACATCGACTATGATGAATTGGAAGCTTTGGCAAAAGAGCATAAACCAAAGATGATTGTAGCTGGTGCCAGTGCATATCCCAGAATCATTGATTTTCAAAAGATAGCCGACATAGCCAAACAAGTGGGCGCATACGTAATGGTGGATATGGCACACATAGCTGGCCTTGTTGCGGCAGGTCTCCATCCAAATCCGGTGCCCGTATGCGATTTTGTCACCACTACAACCCACAAGACCTTAAGGGGTCCAAGGGGCGGCATTATCTTCTGCAAGGAAGAATACGGGAGAGCCATCGACAAGGCTATTTTCCCGGGAATCCAGGGCGGGCCTTTGATGCACGTCATCGCCGCTAAGGCAGTTTGCCTGAAAGAGGCCTCAACAGAGGAATTTGTGGAATATCAAAATCAAGTGGTTAAAAACGCCAAGGCCTTGGCTAAGGCACTTTTGGACAAGGGTTATAACCTGGTTTCCGGAGGTACCGATAACCATCTGATTTTGGTGGATGTGAGAAACAAGAAGCTGACCGGAAAAGAAGCCGAACATTTATTGGATGAAGTGGGGATTACGGTAAACAAAAATGCCATCCCTTACGATCCGGAAAGCCCGAATGTTACGAGCGGCATACGTATCGGAACGCCGGCCCTTACATCTCGGGGAATGAAAGAAGAGGAGATGGAAAGGATCGCAGAGCTAATGGATCTAGCCCTAAGTCATAGAGAAGACGAGCGCGTGAAGGCAAAGGTATCCAAGGAAGTTAAAGCTTTATGCGAAGAGTTTCCCCTCTATTCCAAGTAAACAGGAGGTCTATTTAATGGCAGAAAATGTGTTCGTATTTGATCATCCCCTAATTCAGCACAAGTTGGCTTTAATAAGGGATGAGAATACCGGTTCAAAGGAATTTCGGGAGCTTGTGGAAGAAGTATCCCTCCTTATGGCTTACGAAGTTACCAGGCACATGCCTTTAGAAGAAACCCAGGTGAACACTCCCGTAGGACCTGCAAAGGTGAAGATGCTATCCGGCAAAAAAATAGGTATAATCCCAATACTTCGGGCAGGGCTGGGGATGGTAAACGGTATGTTAAAACTCATACCGGCAGCAAGGGTCGGCCATATAGGCCTGTACCGGGATCCCGAAACCTTGATGCCCGTGGAGTACTACTGCAAGTTGCCCAGCGATGTAAGCGAGCGGGAACTGATAATTCTCGACCCCATGCTGGCAACCGGCGGCTCTGCAGCTAAGGCAGTAGAAGTTTTAAAAGACAAGGGTGCAACGAGCATAAAGCTCATGTGCTTGATTGCAGCACCCGAAGGGATAGAGGCTGTCCACAAAGAACATCCCGATGTTGAGATATACACTGCGGCCATTGATGAAAGGCTAAATTCCAAGGGTTATATTGTGCCCGGTCTCGGCGATGCCGGCGATAGGCTGTACGGAACAAAATAAGTATATAATAAGGGCTGTCCTTTTTAGGAGGCCTTTATTTTTTACTAGTAGTTAATTTTTATTAAATTGAAATTATGTTCGATTATGTGCTAAACTATTAATCGGAGTAAATTTTCCAAGTTTCCGCATTTGAAAGAAAATGATATGAATAATGAGAGGGGTATGAAATTGTTTTTTTCTAATACCGATAAGGTAATGGATGCCATAATAAACAATAGGCCCATAGCATCCCAAAATCCCAAGGTGAAACAGGTTTTTAGCAAAATAGGCCAGTTAGAAGATTTAAAAGATGATGCCAGGGAAATGTTATTAAAAACCATTTCATTGAGCGCATCCTTAGGGAACATAGAAGTAAATATTAAGCATTTGATGGATGAGATAGAGACCATTATGAACAAGCTCGGCTTGCAGTCCGAGAACACCCTGGCCTTTGTGCAGGAAACCACTGCCTCCATGGGCGAAATAGATACTGCAATTGAGGACAATGTAAAAAACATAGACGAAATTCATGCTAACATCGAGAACATTGTAAAGAGCAACAACAAGAACATGGAGAGCTTAAAACTAATGGGTGAAGTGTGCAAAAAGGTAACCGAGAGCAACAGTGCGGTCAATCAAACCTTGACCAAGCTCTTAGAGCATTTAAAGGAAATCGGCGGCATCGTTGAGGTGATAGAGGAGATCGCGGATCAGACAAACCTGCTGGCACTCAATGCCAGCATAGAAGCAGCCAGGGCAGGAGAAGCGGGCAGGGGATTTGCGGTGGTTTCGGAAGAAATAAGGAAATTGGCGGATAGCACCAAGGAAAGCTTGGAAAAGTTCAAGAGCTTTACCCAGGAAATACATAGGGATTCAGCCCAAAGCCTCGAAAGTATGGAGCGGACCAATGAAGTAATGGCACAAATTCCGGAAGTGACAAGTGCAATTAGGGAAGCGGTTGAAGGAAGTTTTACCGCTATCAACAAGATTAAAAGCGATATGGAAGGCTTTGTTGCTTCATTCCAGCAGATAAGTTCCGCTGTCAGCGAGGTATCATCGGCCATGCACAGTCTTTCCACGGAAACCGAGGAGGTAGTCTACATCGTCAATACCCTTGAAAGTGATATAAAGCGTCTGGAATCAATTAAAGATCAGATTAATTATATGGATGATGGCTTTATAGCCCAAAACAAGGAATACTATCAAAAATTCATGGATAAAAACAATCCCGTCACGAAAAAAGAATTGGCAGGCATTTTGGAAAATGCCAAAAAACAGCACAGCCTCTGGATGGATACACTGAAAGAAGCTGTTGATGAGGGCAAACTCATACCCCTGCAAGTTGATTCCAACAGATGCGCCTTCGGCCATTTCTACAACGCCCTGATAATAAAAGATGGTTCCATACATGAGCTGTGGGAACGCATTGACGAGTATCACGAGAACCTGCACAATGCCGGACAGCAGGCACTGATTGCCATAAGGGACGGAGACCTGGAAGAGGCCAAAAATCAGTACCAAATAGCCAAAGAAAACTCAAAACACGTATTTGAAATTTTAGACCGGATGATCGAAAACTTGTCACAATAAGATAGGTAATGTAAGGAGGCAATCATGCGAAAAGATTGGGACCAGTATTTTTTGGACATAGCATTTCAGGTAAGGGATAGGTCTACATGCCCCAGGCTCAAGGTGGGAGCCGTTGTGGTGAAGGACAACAGGATAAAAGGCACCGGTTACAACGGGAGTCCTTCAAAGATGGCCCATTGTGACGATGTTGGCTGTATGATGAGGGCAAATCACTGCGTAAGGACCATCCATGCCGAGGTGAACGCACTGCTGGAATGTTCGCCCGAGGAGAGGAAGGGGGCCACCATCTACGTTACCGCCCGCCCCTGTGCGGAGTGCTCCAAGCTCATCATCAACTCGGGTATTACGAGGGTAGTATATGCCCAGGACTATCACGTGGATTACGATTGGTTTAAAGAGGCACCCTGGATAGAAGTAGTTCATTTGCCCAGGGAAAAGCCCTGAACTCAGCAGCTGGCAACTAACGGCAATTGACAAACCCTTGTATATGCAATAAAATGGTTAGAGACAGACCTTATAAAGGGAGCGATTTCATGCCACGGTACATATACGGCTTTTTAGTCTCTATGATTTTGGCATACCTGGTTACGCCTTCCGTCATGAAACTGGCTTGGAAAATAGGCGCCATCGACAAACCCGGCGATCCTCGCCGAATTCATAAACAACCCATGCCCAGGCTCGGAGGTCTGGCCATATACATCGCCTTTGTATTAACTGGCCTTTTAACCCTGCCTTTGAAGCAAGGATATATACAAGGCATATTCCTTGGCGCCAGCCTGATTGTTATCGTGGGCATTGTAGATGATATTTACAATTTGCCGGCAAGGGTGAAGCTGCTGGGGCAAATTGCGGCGGCCGGAATTTTGGTAGCTTTCGGAGTGAAAGTGGAGATTATTACAAATCCCTTGGGCGGCATGTTTGTTCTGGGGAAACTGGCCATTCCTGCTACCTTGTTTTGGGTGGTGGGCATTACCAATACGTTAAATTTCATAGATGGCCTCGACGGTTTAGCAGCCGGGATCGCAGCCATTGCTGCATTTACCATGATGCTGGTAAACATTAGCCTGGAGCAGGCAAATGGCGCACTGGTAATGGCAATACTTGCCGGTGCGGCTATCGGATTTTTGCCCTATAATTTCAATCCTGCCAAAATCTTTATGGGGGATACCGGTGCAATGTTTTTAGGTTTCGTCCTTGCGGCACAGGCTGTGGAAGGAACTGTAAAAAGCGCTACGGCCATAGCCCTGATTGTCCCCATCTTGGCCTTGGGTCTGCCCATTTTTGATACGGCCTTTGCCATATTGCGTAGATTCATAAATGGCAAGCCCCTGATGCAGGCTGACAAGGGCCATGTCCATCATCGCCTGATAGCCATAGGCCTATCTCAAAAGCAGGCAGTTTTGTTCATGTATATAATCAGCATATCCTTAGGAATATGTTCGCTGGTGCTGGCAAGGATTGGCGTAAAACAAGCCGTCATTGCCCTTAGCTTGGTACTCTTTATGCTGCTCGTTAGCGTAAGGTATATAAATATAGCCTTAGATACCAAAAAATCAACCCATGGAATGTAAAGGGGAATAAGTCTTGGATAAAATTAAGATTTTGTCGATCTTTGGAACAAGGCCGGAAGCCATTAAAATGGCACCCTTGGTTAAGGAGCTTCAGCAAAGGGATTGTTTTCAGTGTGAGGTAGCTGTTACAGCTCAACACCGGCAAATGCTGGACCAGGTGTTGAGCCTTTTTGGTATTAATGTGGATTACGATTTAAATATCATGACCGATAGGCAAAGCCTTTTCAGCATCACCACAAAGGCCCTCCTGGGCTTGAGGGACGTTTTGGATAGCTCTAAACCCGACATGGTTTTAGTACATGGTGACACAACTACCACATTTGCAGGGGCCCTTGCGGCTTTTTACGATGGGATTAAGGTAGGCCATGTTGAAGCGGGTCTCAGGACTCACAACAAATGGCTTCCATTTCCCGAGGAGATGAATCGAAAGCTCACCGGAGCCCTGGCAGATTTGCACTTTGCTCCTACCCGGACTGCTCGAAAAAACCTTTTGCGGGAGGGAGTAAGTTCTCAAAATATCTTTGTCACCGGCAATACCGTGATAGATGCCCTGAGGACTACGGTGAAAGAGGACTTTGTTTTTTCCACCGATGCACTGAACAACTTGGATTTCGACAGACAAAAAGTGGTGTTAGTGACAGCACACAGAAGGGAAAATTTAGGTGAGCCTTTGGAAAATATCTGTCATGCAATTAGAAAATTGGCCGACAGTTTCAGGGATATTAAAGTAGTGTACCCTGTGCATTTAAACCCCGCCGTAAGAGACACCGTTTTTCAGATCCTAGGCCAGCATGAGCGCATACTGCTCCTTGACCCCTTAGATACCGATGAGATGCACAATCTCATGGCCAAAAGCTTTCTTATTCTAACCGACTCCGGCGGCCTTCAGGAAGAGGCTCCCTCTCTAGGAAAGCCGGTGCTGGTATTGCGTCATGAAACCGAGCGGCCGGAAGCGGTCAAGGCCGGCACCGTTAAAATAGTTGGCACGGACAGGGAGGTCATATATAAAGAAGCTGCAAGACTTCTTACTGACAAACAAGAGTATGACCGAATGGCAAATGCCGTAAACCCTTACGGCGATGGTCGTGCTTCAATTAGGATTGCGGACTTTTTGTTATATTATTTTGGCCTGCAAGAGGACAAGCCACGAGAATTTTGTACATGAACTCGACAAAATAGCTTGATTTTAGACATATTTTCCGCTAAAGTATAAGAGGCATATTTTGCAACTTTTTTTGGAAAGGGTGGCGATTCCTATTAACTCTTCAAAAGTCTACGATGAAAACAAGGTAGTTTCACAAGCCATACGGCCGGGAGATTATTTACCTTTCGGTCAACTATTGATTCTTGGCCTTCAGCATGCTTTTACAATGTTCGGCGCAACGGTGCTGGTGCCTATCCTCACAGGTATCAGTGTCAGTGTAGCTTTATTTACTGCTGGTATTGGAACTCTCTGGTTTCATTTGGTTACGAACCGGAAAGTTCCTATATTTTTGGGTTCATCCTTCGCCTTTATTGCACCGGTGGCTCTAGCCGTAAAGGAAATGGGAATTCCGGCGGCCCAAGGTGGCATTATCGTAGCAGGTTTACTTTATTGCGCAATGGCTGCATTTATACATTTCTTGGGACCCAAATTCATGGAATCATTGCTGCCTCCCATAGTTACCGGCCCTATAATCATGGTCATAGGCTTGAACCTAGCGCCTACTGCCATAGAAAGTGCCAGCGAAAATTGGTTCATAGCCATCGCCGTGCTCATGGTCGTCGCTTATGTAAACCTGTACGCCAAGGGTTTTTTGAGGATGCTGCCCGTTATTTCCGGAATTATTGTAGGGTACATACTTTGTCTTTTTGCGAATTTAGTCGATTTTACCCCCATCAGGGAAGCTGCCTGGTTTGCCGTGCCGGATTTTTCACTGCCGGTTTTTAACCTGTCAGCTATAGGCTTAATAGCTCCAGTGGCAATAGCCTCTATGGTGGAACATGTAGGGGACATACTCTCTGTGGGGGCAACGGTGGAAGAGGACTTTGTTAAAGATCCGGGCCTTCCTAGGACCCTTATTGGCGACGGCATTGCAACCACCCTAGCCGGCCTTCTGGGCGGACCTGCAAACACAACCTATTCGGAGAATACGGGAGTCCTGGCCCTGACTCGGGTTTGGAAACCTGAAGTCATGAGGGTTGCGGCAGTAATTGCCATAGGCCTTTCTTTTGTGCAAAAATTAGGTGCAGCCATAAGGACCATTCCGGCCCCTGTAATCGGAGGCATATCCATAGTGCTTTTTGGAATGATTGCCAGTGTTGGAGTCAGGACCGTGGTGGAAAACCAGATAGATTTTAAACAGCCCCGAAACCTTTTCATCTCCAGCGTAATTCTCGTAGTGGGTATAGGAGGAGCCGTCATAAATTTCGGCGGCGGCTTACAAATCGGCGGTATGGGCTTGGCAGCCATCCTTGGCATAATCTTAAATCAAGTGCTGCCGAGAGAAAGTTGAGCAAAGTAGAGAGTAAATTACTATGGTGCCCTGCACCGAACTTGGTATATATCAAGTATTACAATAAAGAGGAACTTGTGCGTTCCTCTTTTTTTTAATAAATGATTTCCAGAATTTGCATAATGTTGTCAAAGGAATTTATGGCGCTGTGTAGAATTGATATATAGTCGGAGTAGCATCAAATTTTGGAAATGTAGGGGATTTTATGGAACAACATCAAAGCTTAAATGAGAGAGTAATGAACATAAAACATGATACCGAAGAGATAAATCGCCTGATAGAAGAGTACAAGCCCTTTATAGCATCAACGGTAGAACAACACCTGGCCAGGTACGTGGAATACGGCATTGACGATGAACTGAGCATTGCACTCATGGCCTTTCACGAAGCCATTGAAAAGTATGACATAAAAAAGGGCAATTTTTTATCCTTTGCAAAGATGACCATAAAGAACCGGCTCATAGATCACTATAGAAAAGAACAAAAAATAATGGGACCGGTAGTTTACGTAGAGCAGGCCAAAGAGCAGGATGATGAAGAATTATTGAATCTCTACGTGGATGAATCGATAAAGGAGTATACAGAGGCGCAAAAAAGTGAGCTGAGGAGGCTGGAACTTCAAGAAATCAAGAAGGAGCTCGCAAAGTGGGGCCTTAGCTTTGCCGACGTGGCCAAAAGCTCGCCCAAACAGGAAGGCACTCGTCGCACGTACCTTGCAGCTATAGATTTTATTATGAAGAGCCCTGAATTAATTGATATAATTAAAAATAAAAAGTACCTGCCGGTGGAAAAAATCGCTGCAGGCCTTAAAATACCCCGTAAGCGAATAGAAAGAGGCCGAAATTATATAATAGCAGCGGTGTTGATTTTATCGGGGGATTACCAATTTATAAACGAGTACATCAAGTGGAGGTGATAACATTGAAAGCCATAGTTGTAGACATTGACGGAGATTATTTGATTGTGGCAAATAGCAGGGGCGACTTCATAAGAATATACAATGATTATCCCGGCTGCCAGGTGGGCGACGAGATAACGGTCAGGGAAACCAAAGCAGGATTTTTCGGCTCAATGTTATCATCTTTCGCCAAAAAGAAGGCCTTGGTCGTTGCGGCATGTTTTATGCTTATGCTTATCACTTCTTACGGTGTGTACGGCTATTTAAATCCGGTAACCTACGTAACGATAGACATCAATCCCAGTGTTGAGTTTTCATTAAACAGGTATGACCTGGTAAGGGATGTTTGTGCCCTGAACGAAGACGGCAAGATTATCATAGGGGACGGCCGTGAATATAAGAATATGAAATTTGATAAGGCATTAAATTTGCTCCTTTCAAGGGCTGTTGAGGCTGAGTTTTTGAATGAAGATGCCAATACTGTAATGCTTACCGTATCAAGTGTAAAGGATTCTACTTCATCTAACAAAAAACAGCAGTTGCAGGAAATTGCGGAAAAGCAATTGCACAAGGTGATTGAAAGGGAAGAGGAGAGCAGTTCTTTGCGGACAGAGCAGGCCACGAAGGGGCTTGCAACCGAAGAGACTTCCGCCCAAGGTACAAATAAGAGAAGTATAAAAATCATAGTGGAGAATACAACGTATGAGAAGCACCAGGAAGCCAAAAGGATGGCCATATCCCAGGGAAAACTTGTGTTATACGAGAAATTGAAAAGAGTCAAGCCTGATGTTGCCCTGGAACATATCAAGGAGACCCCAGTGGGCCAGATACTAAAGGAATTAGAAAAAATAGGGCCAAAAGACAAACCCGGCCCCGAATCAAGGCCAAGTACTAACCGCGATGATAAAAGACAGGGCAATGACAAAAAAGAAGTTATGAATCATGGCCAACTGCATTCAGAAAAAATAAGAGAGCAAAAAGACCATAGAAGTGAACAAATGGAGAAAATACAAAAGGAGCAAAAGAATAAAATAAAGGATAAAATTAAAGAAGTAAATGAGAAAATTAAAGATGCGAAGGACCAATTAAAGGAAGCCTTAAAAGAGACTAGAGAGAAAGGCAAAGACTTAAAAGAAGAAAAAGCAAGAAAGAAGGAAAACACGAACGAAAAAGGAAAACAGAAAGAGAAGTCGAATGATAACAGGAAATCTAAACAATGGGATAAAGAGAGCAAATATCGTCGAAAGGATTGAGACAAATGCAAAAAACCTTTTTTGAAAAAACGGGATCTGGAAAGCATGTAATAGAAGCCGTGGTCACTAGAACCTGTGAGGGAATCAACATTTATATAGGCGGTGGTGAAAAATCTCATATAGGCGCTATCGTTGTGAGTCAACCTCGTTACAGTTTGAAAGGAGATGGGACGATTAGCTGCACCACGTCGGTTTTTAATATAGTTGGCCACAAAGATGACATAATCGCCATACCCCTTGCTGAAAAGCTGTGCAAAAAAACTGGACAAGTCGTTGTAGTATGCGCTGGTGTCCATGTTGACAATGCCACTTTAGAAGATATAAAAAAGCTAGAAAAAAATGGGGAGGAGTTAACTGAAAAGCTACTAAAGAAGTTTGACTGATTCACTTTCTCGCCCAGCCTGAAGGGAGCTTGAATATGTACAAAAGTCTCACAGAATTTAAGTTTCTAAAGGATATCGTCAAACAATGTAGAATATAGGACAATACCTCCGAAGCTTATAAGCGTACCCCGTTTTTAAGAAGAACGGCAAAAATAACAAGATATTTAAGGCCCGGCACAGTAAATGTCGGCAGAAAAATAAATATTAAATAATTATAAAAATGAGGGGGTTTAGGGATGGCCGTAGAACTGGACGAATTGGATCACAAAATACTGGAGCTTTTAACTAAGGATGGGCGTATGTCCTATGCGGAAATAGGCAGACTACTAAATCTTTCTAGGGTTTCAGTTAGGGAGCGAGTCAATAAACTGGTTGACAATGGAGTTATCGAACATTTTACTATTATAATCAATCCGGTTAAAGTGGGCTACAGGCTATCGGTGTTTTTCGAAATTTCGGTCAATCCCAACAAACTTCTTGAAGTTGCGGAAGCTTTGGCAGCTCACAAGTGTGTTCAATCTGTAAACCAAATGACGGGGCCAAGCACGCTCCACGTCCATGCATGTTTAATTGATAACAATCATTTACAATCTTTCATGAAGGATTCCATATACAATTTGCCGGGAGTTAATTCAGTAAATAGCTATGTTCTTCTTCGCGGCTTTAAAACTAAAAGGGGCGGCATAAAAATAGGAATCTAGATACATCGAGATCTAAAGGCTGCTCATACCGGTTGCCCTAATAATCAAGCATTGTTAGGATTTTTAGGGCAACCTTTATTTTTTTGGAATTGCATTCTGCATACACCCTAACATTGTAAGAAAAATAGCTTCAAACTAAGTGAAAGTCAGTACAATGTAAATAGGAAAAACCCCGCTAATTGCAGAATATATCAAGCGTTGAGTATGGCGGGGGGTGAAATGTAGGAATAATTGGCGAAATAATTGTAAAATGCTAAAAAATTTGAGGAGGTATGAGTAACATGGCAAAGGACCTGAGGCATTATTTAAATAAAGTGAAAGAAGAAATGCCGGAAAACTATATTGAAATTGAAAAAGAAGTTGATCCTAAGTTTGAGATTGTCGCAATTCAACAAAAGCTAGAAGACGAAGACAGATATCCGATTCTTCGCTTTAAGAATGTAAAAAACCTATACGGCGAACCGAGTGGCTTTGAAGTAGTAACTAATGTTTTTGCCCATCGAAAGAACTGTGCACTGGCCTTAGACTTGTCAAAAGATCAGTGGAGGATGGAGACAAGCCTGGAGTATGCCCGCAGGGCTAACGATTTGATCAAACCGGTGATTGTAGACAAGTCTGAAGCACCGTGTAAGGAAGTAATAATGACAGGGGACGAAGTGGACTTATACAAACTGCCTGTGCAAACACATCATGAAATGGACGGCATGCCCTATCTTCCCGATGCTGTAGTCGCCGCTGACCCTGACACCGGGATTTACAACTCATCACACCATCGCATGATCATTGCCGGGAAAGATGAATCAAGAATCTGGATGAGTCCCAGACATCTTTGGAACTATTTTATTAGAGCCGAAGAAAGAGGAGAACCCTTACCCATTGCCCATGTGTTGGGCCACCATCCCGGTTTCTTCTTGGGTTCAGAATCAATACTGCCAATAACTACCGACGAATATGAAGTTATTGGTGGTATTTTACAGGAGCCATTGAGATTAGTTCCATCCGAAACCTATGGTGAACGACTCATGGTTCCCGCTGATGCGGAGATTGTCATCGAAGGTGAAATTTTGCCTAACTGCAGAGCTCCGGAAGGGCCCTTTGGTGAGTTTACCGGTTACTATGGACCTCAGCGCTGGTCTCCGGTTGTAAAAATTAAAGCTATTACTCACCGCAAGAATCCAATATTCCTGAACATTTTATGCGGTCATCCTGATACCTGGCTTTTAGGCGGCATTGCCAAAGAAGCATGTCTCTATGAAGAGTTAAGACGCGTTTGCCCCGGTGTTACAGCGGTCCACCTTCCTACTACCGGAACATGCCGTTTCCATGCTTATGTTGCCATCAAACAGAGGTTTAATGGAGAGGCGAAAGTGGCCGGCATAGCTACAATACCCCATCACGATATAGTTAAACATATTGTAGTTGTTGATGACGATATTGACCCCTTTGATGAAAAGCAAGTGCTTTGGGC
>LFSJ01000185.1:0-812 GCA_001512695.1 Tepidanaerobacter sp. DTU063
TACGGCAAAAGGGCCAGCAATTCATCTCTCTCCCGTCTTTGACGTTTACGCCAGGTATGATGTATGCTTCCTAGAACAAAAATGAATCCCCCCGACAAGGCAATCAGAGATTACTTTCGGGGCCGGAAAGCTTCTTGTCTCACAAAAAGAAAGACTGTATATTAACAGCCTTTGTAGAGTAAAACAAAATATACATGGTAAACAAATGTGAAATTACTCATACATAAAAATTATATCACAAAGCACATTTTTTAACAATGCATATGATTCTTGTTATCACTATGAAGACAGGGTAGCTTAGCTGCTGTTTTGTAACTTATGTATGCTTAAAAGCCCCGGTAGAACCACTTTGTAGGCAGCAAAAAGGTCCAGGGCATGGTCACTATGGCAATGGCCAGGGCCAGCTTTAATCTCATGTGCCGATCTGCTATAAGTTTCTTAAAAGTGACTTTGTAGTTGAGCAGGAAAATAAGCAGGGCCGATACTGCCATGGCAAAGACAATTATCGCCAGGGCTACCGGATTGCTGAAGGGGTCAAAGTTTATCGCCGAGTATATTTCATAGGGTATTCCCAGGGAATCTCCCAGGATGCCTGTTGTAAAGAGGATGGCGGCGCCGATTAAATCGGACATGAAGCCAAAGACCCATACTTTATATATGCTGCCCGTGTAGAATGTTTTTAAAGCCAGGTTGTCAGATAGCTTAAATGCAAAGTAGCAAATGCATATAACCAGGGAATCTATGATGAAGTTGCCGACTATCGTAACCAGGATCACGGGGGGAAAGAACAATAAAAGCCATATTGGGAAGAT
>LFSJ01000185.1:916-3677 GCA_001512695.1 Tepidanaerobacter sp. DTU063
TCAGGGGAGCTTGTGTTGCAGGCTGAGAGGAAGCGAGTACAGCTTCGACCCTCATTACCTGATTTGGATAATGCCAACGTAGGGAAATTCTTTGTAAATTGTAGGGAAGTACCTATTAGGCACTTCCCTTTTGTTTTGAATTACAAGGTCCCCTGTTACTGAAGCAATCCTGTATCGATTTGCTTCGTCAACCACAAACTAACAATAATAATTTGAAGGGGGTTTTGATATGTTCGAGAGTATCTTAAAAAATGTCTACGAGAAAACACCCTTGGTCCACTGCATCACAAATTACGTCACCGTCAACGATGTGGCAAATGTGCTTTTGGCCTGCGGCGGCTCGCCGATTATGGCCGACGACGAGGATGATGCGGTGGAAATCACCGCCATCTGCGACGCCCTGGTGATAAACATCGGCACCTTAAACAAAAGGACGATTGCAACTATGCTGAGGACCGGCAAAAGGGCAAATGAGCTTGGCCACCCCGTGGTCCTTGACCCGGTGGGGGCGGGTGCATCGAGCCTTAGGACCGACACCACCTTTAAACTCATGGAAGAAGTGAAGTTTGCTGTAATCAGGGGCAACATTTCCGAGATAAAAACCGTAGCAAGGGGCAGCGGCACGACCAAGGGAGTAGATGCGGACGCAAGGGATGCCGTGACGGAGGAGACCCTTGATGAGACAATTGCCTTTGCCAAGGAGCTCGGCGCGAAAACGAAGGCCGTAATAGCCATCACCGGCGCCATCGATATCGTGGCAGATTCGGATAAGGCATATATTATCCGCAACGGCCATCCGATGATGGCAAAGGTGTCCGGCACGGGATGCATGCTTTCGGCCATGATTGCCGCCTACTGTGCCGCTAATCCGAAAAATCATCTGGAGGCCACCGCGGCGGCGGTCTGCGTCTTTGGCCTGGCCGGTGAACTGGCCTATGATAAACTTTTAAAACATGATGGCGGCACTTCCTCCTACCGCACGTACCTCATCGATGCCGTAAGCAAGATAGACGCAGAAGCCCTTAAAGGAGGCGCAAAAATTGAAACTAGATAGATCCTCTATGCTCCTCTATGCGGTTACCGACCGCACCTGGCTGAAGGGCCGCTCCCTTGCAGATGCCGTCGAAGAAGCTCTAAGGGCAGGGGTGACCTTTTTGCAGCTGCGGGAAAAGGACCTGGACTATGCTTCATTTCTTGAGCTGGCAAGGGAGATAAAAGGCATAACGGATAAGTACGGAATTCCTTACGTTATAAATGACAAGGTTGAAGTGGCCATGGCTGTTGGAGCCGATGGGGTCCACGTGGGCCAGGATGACATGGCCCCGGAAGATGTGAGGAAAATAATAGGTCCGGACAAGATCTTAGGGGTTTCTGCCCAGACGGTAGGGCAGGCACTTTTAGCAGAGAAAAAGGGCGCGGATTATATCGGAGTTGGCTCAATATTCCCCACCTCCACCAAGCCGGATGCCGAAACAGTATCTTTTGATACCCTGAAGGCGATTTGTGAGGCAGTATCGATACCGGTGGTGGCCATCGGCGGTATAAACAAGGACAATGCCATGAGGCTTTCCGGCAGCGGCATCGACGGCATAGCGGTGGTATCGGCGATTTTTGCCCGGGAAGATATTGCAACTGCCGTTCGGGAACTGCGGGAGGCTGCATCCAGGGTGGTTGGACATGAACTTTAAAGGGGCGATATTTGACCTTGACGGCACCCTGCTTGACTCCATGCCCTTTTGGGAGACCTTGGGCTCGGAGTATCTTAAGGCAAAGGGCATAATTCCCCGGGAAAATGTAGATAGGACGTTGAAAACTATGAGTCTTCAGCAGGGGGCCCGCTATTTGAAAAGGNNGGGAATTTTCCATTCCCGGCAGTGAAGATGAAATTATCGATGAAATTGTAGCCATGATTGAGAATATTTACTTATCGAAGGTGCCCCTTAAAGCAGGAGCACTGCCCCTTCTTGAAAGACTTTACGAGGAAAAGGTCAGGATGTGTATCGCCACCGCCACGGAAAACTCCCTTGCAAAGGCAGCCTTAGAAAGGCTTGGCGCCCTAAGGTACTTTGACTTTATCCTCACATGTTTCGATACGGGTATGGGAAAGGACAGGCAGGAGTTTTTCCTGAAGGCACTGGAATTGCTAAACACTCCAAAAGAGGAAACAATCGTATTTGAAGATGCCCTTTATGCCATAAAAAGTGCCAAGGCAGCGGGCCTTTTGGTAGTGGCAGTGTACGATGAAAGCTTCCATGAGGAGCGGGAAGAGATAAGGGTCATTTCAGATTTTTATCTTGATTCACTTGAAGATTGGGAGATGATACTGTGAAAAAGGTACTGACTATAGCGGGTTCAGACTGCAGCGGCGGTGCCGGCATACAGGCGGATATTAAGACCATCACCGCCCATAAGATGTATGCCATGAGCGCCATCACCGCACTTACGGCCCAGAACACCACGGGAGTTTACGGCATTTTCGAGGCAACGCCGGAATTTGTGGGCCAGCAGCTTGACTGCATCTTTGAAGATATTCGGCCCGATGCGGTGAAAATCGGCATGGTGTCAAATATAGAAATAATTGAAGTGATAGCGGATAAGCTCAAGAAATATGAGGCAGAAAATATCGTGGTGGATCCGGTCATGGTTTCCACCAGCGGCAGCAAGCTCCTCAGCGACAATGCCATCGATGCGCTGAAAACACACCTGTTTTCCATTGCCACGGTGATAACGCCTAATATTCCTGAAGCCGAAGTCTTAACGG